>CAZKPI010000816.1:0-2419 GCA_964554555.1 uncultured bacterium | reverse complement strand
GCGCCGCCGCCAGCCCCTGGGCGAGACCGCCTACCTCCTCGACACCGCCCTGGCCATGGCTCTTTCCCAGCTCGGCAGGACCGGGGACCTGGCCTCCTTCACCTTCGCCCCCGCCCCCCTCCTGCGGTTCGGACAGGTGGCCTTCATCAAAAACCGCTTCTGGAGCGCCCTGGCCGAGTTCCAGGAAGAAGCCTGGGAATCCTCCGACGCCCACCCCGGCCTGTGTGTGTCGGATGGCCCCGTCGAGGCGGCCTTCGGCACCTCCCGCCTGGACCGGCCCCGGCCCGCCGCGGCCGAACCCTTCCGGGTCGATCCGCGCGATTGCGGCATCCTGACGAAGAGCGCGGTGTTCCTGCTGAAGGAACGGCGCCCCCTCGTCCCGGGCGTCCTGCAGTTGCACGAAGGGGGCCCGGGCATGCTGAGCGAGCGGCGCCGGAAAGACCTGGCCCGGTGCCTCCAGCGGCACCACCAGATGGCCCTGCCGGGGCGAGGGGGCGGCCATGACTGACACCCGGTCCCTGTGGGACAGCTTCCGCCTCTGGGTGAAAACCCGCTCCGACCGGCACCTCGCCGTGTTCCAGGCCTGGCTCCGGGCCCTGGTCGCCCGCCAGGTCCACTCCTTTTTCCGCCGGCTCGACCGGCCCTTCGGCGAAGAGTTCGCCCAGGACATCCTGCAATCCGCCTGGCACTGGCTGAGCCAGAAAGAAGGCGCCGACCAGATCCTCGGCCTCCTGGCCGAGGGGGCCGCCGAGGGGCAGGTGCAGGCCTACCTCCGCAAGATCATCCGTTCCCTGTGCTGGAGCGCCTTCAACCACGAGCACGGCCGCGACTTCCGCCGCCTGATGGACGCCGTCGGCCGCCGCCTGCGGGCCCTGGCCGCCGGCGGCACCCTGCAGGTCTTCGACCGGGCGGGCCAGAGCCGCACCCAGCAGTGCTTCCACCTGCCCGCCCCCCGCCGCCCGACCATCCCCGCCCGCGAGGCGGAGATCTCCCCCCGCGTCTTCGCGGGCATCAGCGTCACCGCCATCGCCAACCCCGCCTCCCAATCCGGCCGCACCACGTTCCGCCACCTCGACCAGGCCATCCGCGCCCTCATCGAGCGGCATCCCCACCGCGACCGCTACTGGACGACGGTGCTGGTCACCACGGCCATCAACCGCCGGTTCCGTCTGACCTTCCAGACGGTGCACCTCGACGAACCGGTGAAGGGCGGCGACGAGACGGCGTGCCGCCGCGGCGACCTGATCGCCGCCCCCCCCGGCCGCGCGGCCGTCGACGACGCCTGCCTGGACGACTGGGTGGCCGAGAGCCTGGCCGAGTTCCGCTTCCGGCGCGACTGGCAGCGCCAGGCCCAGGTGGCCGTCCTCTACTACCTGGCCAAATATGATGCCCAGGCCCTCGCCCTCCTCGAAATCCCGCCCGCCTGGAACGGCCTTCTGCGGGACGACGCGCCGGCCACCGACCAGATCATGAAAATTCTTGAATGCAGTCGGGGAAGCGTCTCCATCTGGAGGACGGCCTGCGAATCCTTCCTGCTGGCCCGGCTCGACCTGCTCCCCGCCGCCCTGCGCGGCCGCGGCTTCGTCGGGTTCATGAAGGCCCTGGTCGCCGATCTTCCCCTCCCGCGAGGGGAAAGGAGTCCTCGCGCATGAAGAGCAAAGCGAAAGACTGCCCTTCTCTCGAACGGCTGGTCGGGTATGCCGCCCGACCCCGCACCACACCCAGGGACCCCGAACTGGAAAAGCACCTGAAAACCTGCCCCGCCTGCCGGTTCGCCGTCACCCCAACGGCTCTTCCCCGCCCCGCCGCCCTGGCCGACAAACTCGACGCCCTCAACGACGCCCTCCAGCAGGAACCACCCGACCGACACGACGTCGAACATGCCCCTTTGCCGCCACGGATGGCGGCGCGAACCGCGAGTTTCGCGCACCGCCCAGGGCCCGACCGCCTCGCGTTCGGCCAGCTCTGGCGCATCGCCTTCCCCGGCGGCAACCGCGCCGGCGTGATCACCTTCGACACCCGGGAGTCGGCCGACCCCGACCAGCCCGACGTGCGCGTCGTGCCCGTCTGCTTCACCGCCGAACCCGCCGAGATCGATGCCGGCACCGACCTGCTCCTCGCCCCGCGCGACTCCACGCTCGGCCTGCGCGGTCTCCTGGAAACCTGGAACGAGCGCCCTGTCCTGGCCCGCCAGCTGACCGTCTTCCTCGGCACCTTGACCGCCGCCGCCGCCCGCCGCCTCCACCAGGCCCTGGCCCCCGGCCGCGCCCGCGCCGCCGCCTCCCCCGTCGTCGAATGGTTCCGCCAGACCCGGATCGCCGAAGGGGAACGGATGTCCGCCCCCTACTTCGCGGCCCGCCGCGGCCTGCCCGTTCCCCTGCCCGACGATCTCGACCTGTTCCCCCCCCGGCCGGCCCCC
>CAZKPI010000815.1:0-2425 GCA_964554555.1 uncultured bacterium | reverse complement strand
CCGGCGGCGGGCCCACCCAAGGCTGATCAGGCCGCCCCGGTCCGGCCGGGCGACCCCACCGAGGCCGAACAACGCTTTCTCGACGAGATCCTGCGCGAGGTGGACGCCTCACTGGGGCAAGGCCAGGGTGGCGAGGACTTCGACCTGAGCACGGCCCAGTTCTGGTACCGGGCGGCGTTCCAGGATGAACTGAAGAAGCTGTTCGGGGAACAGAAGCGCCTCAAGGTGCTGATCGCGGCCCTGAAACAGCGGAAGTTCCAGGAAGAGGACATCCACAAGCTGTTCGCGTCGGTCAAGAAGGCCCGGCTCGAGCAGATCCGACAGGAGGCCGAGATCGAAGCGCAGGTGCGCCGGCAGAAGATGAAGATCGTCGGCATCTGCGCGGCCATGGTGGCCTTGTTGGCCCTGTTCGTGGTCTTTTCCAAGAAGGGGGAGCTGGAGGCTCAGCGGCGGGAGGAGGCCATCCGGCGGACCAAATCCCTGCGCTGGCAGTCGGCCGAGCGGATCATTGAGCGCCGCGGGCCGACCGACAGCGGCTTTGCTCCCATCCCCCTCCGCCAGCCCGTGATCTGGGAGGGCGACGAGATCCGCACCTCCTCCGGGACGGACATCCTGGAGTTCCCCCCCGAAGGCCGGCTGATCTGCGAGGGGGGCACCAGCTTCGCGGTGGCCAGATTGGAAGTGGCCGAGGAGCCTCTCCGCCTGAGCCGGATCCACCTCTTCCTCCGCTCCGGCAATTTCCGGTGGGAAAAGAAGGAGGGAAACCAGGTCCCCTGGGATTTCGAGTTCCCGCGCGGCCGACTGCGTGTCCGGTGGGGTCAGGGAACGATCGGGGTCAGCCCGGCGGCGGCCCGCATCGAGGTGCTCGAAGGGGAAAACTTGGTGAGAGGGGTCGGCCCGCGCGAGGAGCCGCTGAACGGGCTGATGGAAGCGGTTTTTCCGGAGGGCGGGGCGCCTTCCATCCAGGTGAAAGAGTAGCAGGGATTTTTACCTGGAGTCAGTACTTTTGACATCTCTTCGGGGAAGGTTTCTGGTAGTATTTAGGCAGGGAAACTCCCCGAATAGGAGGACCTGCCATGGCCAGACGTCTGCAACCGGTTGTCGTCGTTGTGCTTTGTGCTGTCATGGAGTTGCTGTTGCCCGCCCTGGTCTCAGCTGGCTCCAGTTTTCCGGTTCCCCATACCCCCAAGCCGTCCGGCCCCTACATCGAATTTCATGCACCCGATTCCTACCCGTTCAGGTATCGGGGGTGGTTCGATGTTTCGATCCAGACCAATTTCCAGATTCCCCCGGGGGAGTTCGACACCACGGCCAACATCGAGCGCAACACCCCGTTCCTCCCGTTCACCAAGGACAAGAACGTCTTCATGTATTTCGGCCCCAACAAGCTGGGGTCGGTACAGCTCCTGAACCAGGGCGGCTGTCGGTTGACCCCCGACAAGCAGGTGTGGACGCCCTACGATCTTGGTTCCAAGCTCGACTTCTGGCATTGGCGGTATGAGTACGACTGGAGTCTGGTGAACTACTGGTACAGCGTGGCCATCAGCTGGGCCACCTACTGCTGGCCGGGCGGCTGTTGGACCAGCTCCGACGGAAAATCCAGCTACTGCTGGTCGGGCGGCTGTTCCACCTACGCCACCGACTGGAACTATTACGAGGTCTACTACTGGACCAAGGGTTCCTTCCTGCGCAAGGTCAAACAGCCCGAGTTCAGGGTGTTTCCCATCCGCATGGAGATCGGCCGCTACTGGGATCCCATCAAACGCGTGTGGGTTAAGATCTACAAATACTATAACTCCCCCGAGACGGGTGAATTCACCCGCGTCACTCCGGTCGGCCTCGAGGATCTCTCCTACAACTTCACCGCCGAGATCATGGATTTTGTCTTCAATTGGTATCAATATTCCTACTCGAACCCGCTGAAGAAGGTCGCCCATTATCTGCAGGCGTTCGTCCATCCCCTGCCGGCGATCGACCCGGTCTGGAGCATGACCGCCGACAACGTCTGGCGCGACAAGATCGATGACACCAAGGTCAAGCTCAACTTCCGCTGGGGAAAACCTTCCCCCAACCGGGACCAGGAGCAATACTACATCGAATACGGCAAGCTGTTCGACGGCAAGATCAAGATGCGGGATGTGGTCAAACTGCTTTCCAACCTCGGCTACGACCAGGTCGACGTTCCCATCTACATGGCCATCGAATCGGCGGAACCCAAGCTCTACCTGGTCACCACCCCCCGCCTCGTGAAGGGGGTGCGCAAAGCTCCCGCCCCCTACACGCCGATTCCCCAGTCCCAGTGGCTGAGCCACAGCGGCGTCATCCCCGGGTATACCCTTCATCCGTCGGCCGAAGCCTTTGGCCGGGGCTACGTAACCGTTCAGGTCCCCCCTCCCGGATTGGGGTAGGTGGTTATTGAAATAGG
>CAZKPI010000814.1:0-2432 GCA_964554555.1 uncultured bacterium | reverse complement strand
CAGCCGCCGCGCGGCCCAGCTTCCCGCCGCCGCCACCCTTCCCCCGATCCCCCCGGAGGTCCGGGAGCGGGTGCGCGACATTCCCTACGATGAGGAGGAGAGCCGGGCGGAGGGTCTGATCGAGAAGGGAAATTACGCGCAGGCCTTCGAACTGCTCGACCGGCTGTCCGCGAACAACCCTGACAACCCGCGGGTGCTGTTCCTGCTGGGCAAGCTGTTCAGCCTGAAGGGCGAGCTGTTCAACGGGATCAAGTATCTCGAGGAGGCGGTCAAGGTCGACGAGCGGATGTACCATGCCTACTACCTGCTGGCGCAGGATTACTCGCGGGTGAACCTGCTCGACGACGCGATCCGCAACTACCTGGTCTATTTCGGCGTCAAGCCGCAGGCCGGGGTGGCGGTGGAGATCGCCCGCGTCTACGAACGGATGGGGCGGCAGGCCGAGGCGCGGGAGTTCTACGCCAAGGCCAATGCCATGAACCCCGGCAATCCCAACCTGCAGGCGCACCTCACCCAGTCCGAGACCGACGTGGCCAACGATCTCTACCTGCGGGCCAACCATGCCTTCACCACGAACGATTTCGCGGGGGCGGCCACGCTGTTCGAGCAGGCTCTGAGTTCGCGCGGCCTCGACGGCACCTACCGGCGCGACGCCGAGCGCAAGGTGCAGGCGGCCAGACTGCGCGCCCGCGTGCAGAGCGAGGAGGCGCGGCCGGCGGCCGAGGGGTTCCGGCAGACCCGGGCGACCTACGGCACGGTCAACCTGCTCTACCCGCAACTGGCCGACATCACCTTCAAGACCAAATTCACCGGGCCGGTGGTGGCCGAATGGCGCGCCTACGTGGCCCGCAAGTTCACGCGCTACGGCCAGGATTTCCTGGTCATGATCAAGGACCTGACCCGCGACGAACAGGACATGATGGGCAAGGAGCAGGCGGATTTCCGCCTCAACCCCAATTTCACCAACCAGCCCGTCTTTCTGCTCACGGCGCCGCGCGGCAGTTTCCCCCCCTTCGCCGAGAAGGGGAAGTTCATGACCTTCACCGGCCGGACCGAATGGCGGTTCTACGACGTGCTCAACGACCTTGGCCAGAGCATGAAACTGCCCGCGTTCGAGTTCATGTCGGGGCATCCCTAGAGCCGATGGGCGGGCGGGCCGCCGGGGAAGCCTCAGCCGCGCCGGGGAGGACCTGGATTCAGTAGGGATCCCAGGTGTAGGAATCGAGCATTTCCCGCGCGGTCTGGCCGTCCGGCGTCCGGCGTCCGGGATCCGCACCCGCGGCCGCCAGGATCTCGAAGGCCTCCCGGAATCCCTCCTTGGCGGCTTCGTGGAGGGGGGTCCATCCCCACCGGTTCAGGGCGGAGGGATCCGCGCCCCGGTCCAGCAGGAAGCGGATCGCCATGGCGCTTCCCAGCTTGGCGGCCAGGTGGAGGGGGGTTCGGGCGTCCGCGTCGGGCGACCGGGGATCGACCCCGAGGCGGTCCAGGGCCTCGAGGATGATCAAGGGCCGGTCAAACGACAATGCGACGTGGAACAGGGTTTCCCCCTTCGCGGTCCGGCGGGTGGGATCGAGGCCGCGCGAGACCAGAAGGTCCAGCAGGGCCAGGTCCTGTTTCCGGATGGCGGCGGCCATCAGTGCCCAGCCGTGGTTGGCACTCTGCCGGGGATCCGCCCCGCGCCGGATCAGTTCGGTCATCAGGGCGGGTTCCTCCTGGGCGAAGTCCAGGGGGGTGCGGCCGTCGGGGGCCCGGACATTGGGGTTGGCTCCGGCCGAGGCCAGCAGGGCGATCACCTCCATATGCCGTCCCGATTTTTCGCGATCCGGCGGCGGGGCTCCCCAGATGGCCTCGCGGCTCCAATCCGGCGGGCGTTCACCCGAAGCCGCCAGGTGGATGGGCAGGCGCCCGTCGGCCGTCGGCCGATGGGGATCGGCGCGACGGTTGAGAAGGAGGCGGGTCATGGTCGCATACCCGAAATGGCAGGCATGATGCAAAGCCGAAAACCCCTCGGCATCGAGACGGGCGGGGTCACGACCCCGGTCGAGGAGCCGATCGACCTCCATGGTGCGCCCCTCCCGGGCGGCGGTGGCCAGGTCCGTTCCCGAGATCCAGTCGCGGACCTGGCGTATGACCCTGAACAGGATGTTCGCCACATTTTTCTCCTTTGGTCTTCCACATTAAATACTGGCCGCCGGACGGGTCTGTCCACTTCCATCAACCAACAAAACAGAACGGCCATTTGACGGGTCTCTTGCCGGTCTCTACAATGGAAAGGAACCATGACTGGAGGATGGGCTATGCGACGTACCCTATGGACCTGTCTGGCCCTTTCCTGTCTGCTGGCAGTCACTGCCGGACGGCCGGCCAGGGGCGACCCCGATCTGGTGGGGGCTTACCGGCAGATGCAGGAGGCCCTCGATGCCTACCAGGCG
>CAZKPI010000813.1:0-2435 GCA_964554555.1 uncultured bacterium | reverse complement strand
AGCATTTCGAAGACCTTTCCAACAAGGCCTACGAACTGTTCCAGCGGGGCGACTTCGAGACCGCCGCCCGCCAATGGGAGGAAGCCCTGGCCTTCACCTCCAACCCCGACGAGCGCGAGAACATCGTCAACTGGAAACGGGCCTGTCAGGAAAAGCTCGCCGAACGAAAGGCCAGGAACGCCCTTGTCTTCCTCTGCCCGCGCTGTCTCAAGCCCTTCTCCCACGATCCCGACCAGCCGGTTCCCGGCCGCCTCGACTGCCCCACCTGCGGCGGCACCATCTTCTACGATTCCCTCAGAAAAAAATGGCACGCCGGCGAGGCCCAGGCCGTTAACAAACCCGCCACCCCTGCCGAAAAACCCTCCAGAAAGGAGAAACCCCAGACCGGGTCCCCCTCCGGCTCGATCCTGCGGCAGTTCTTTCTGGCGGCGGTGGCGGCAGGCCTCCTGATCGACCTGTGGAGCCCCGACCACCTCGACCAGGTGCTCCAGCGGGTCCTGGCCCTGGTCCCCGCCCTCGGATGGTCGCAGGGAAGTGTCGGCCTCGTCGTCCGGTTCGTGATCTACCTGTTCGTCATCTACTGGGGATGCGGTCTGGCCTATTCCCTCTATGATTCCAGCCAAACCCCGCGGGACTCCCCACCCGACGATCTCACCACCTTCCGCCGGAAATAGGCTCCTGCGGCTGATCGTCGCCGGGGCCGCCGCCCTCGCCCTGTTGGTTCCCCTGTTCCCGTCAAGTTTCAGCGGAGATCCCGGGCTCGTCGGCATTGAGGTGCGCGACCGTGAACGCTTCCTGCACCGGCTGAAATTCCTTCGCATGAAACGCCCGCAGGACGCGGAAATCACCTACCAGATCGGCAACCTCTACTACAGCCTCAAGATGGAGGACGACGCCATCAAGGAATACCGGCGCTGTCTCAAGACCGACCCTGCCCATTACGAGGCGAAATGGTTCCTCAGCCATGTTCTGGCCAGCAAAGGCTACCTGGAGGAGTCCTTCCGCCTCGCCCGGGAACTCCTCGACGCCCGCCCCGACGACGCCGAGACCTATTTCTGGGCCGGCGAGATCCTGCGCAAGATGCATCTTCCCGAGATCGCCCGCGACTACGAGCGGCGCTGGGAGGAAATCCTCTGGCAGAAGAAGGGGAAACCCCTCGGCTGACGCCGGCCGTCAGGCGGTCCGGCGCACCTCGTCCTTGAGCTGGGCCAGCTCCGCGTCGACCTCCTCCTCCTGGCTCACCAGCTTGAGGGAATCGCCGAGCTGGAGGCGCTCCGATGCCAGCGCGGCATCCGCCATCGCCTCGCGGTGCACCGTGCCATCCGGCAGGGCCAGCCGTTCGTCGCAGGATTCCACGCTCCGGGTCGTCTCTTCCAGGATGCCCGACAAGGCCAGCTTGGTGTCCGCCCGCCGCTGACGGCCAGCCGCCACCTCGACCTGGATCCTGGCCTCGGCGAGCCGGCCCTCCAGCACCTGGAAGCTGTCCTGCAGAAGCCGGACCGTCTTGCGCTGTTCCTCAAGTTCGGGCCGGAGAGTGGCGGCATTGTGCAGGTGGGTCTTTTTCTGCCGCAGGCAGGTGCGCGCCGCCTCCTCCTTCCCCTGGGTGAGGAAGGTCATCGCTTCCTGGGTGCACTGCTCCGCCAGCTGTTCGAACTGGGCCAGCCGGACGGCCAGTGACCGCTCCTGCTGGATGGCCTTGGCCAACTGCATCTTGACCCCGCGCTGGCCCTCCTCGAGACTCGCGATATGCTTTTCGAGGTCCGATCCCGGGTTGCGGCCCCGGTTGGCCAGCCAGTTCCAGAGCCCGCCCACGACCTTCCCCAGCATTTCCCGCACGTTCATGGCCCGCTCCTCGTTCCCCATTCTCTGCAGGCAATCAAGCAACAACCGTACCCGTCACGCCCGCCCACTGCCGCCGGCTCTGGAAGGCCATCTCCGGCAACAAAGCCCGTCGGGGGGGGGGCACCAGTGCGTCATGTTTGGCTCACCCCCCGGCCAGAACTGCCGCACTCCGCCCCGGCACCACCACGCATGAACCCGCGCGGGAAGGCCCTGACATTGCCGCCGTTCCCGCACAGACTTCCGGACACCCGGGGTCAGCCGGGTCCCACCTCGATTCCCTCCTCGCGATACCTCTGCCGGACCTGGGCGACGAAATCCGGGCCCAGGGTCTTTTCCAGCGTGTCGGCAAAGGCCAGGAGGATGGGCGGGGCATCGGGCCGGGAACGGCAGAATTCCGCCTCGTAGACATTGATCAGGCACCCGGTGGCGGTATCCCGCATGATCAGAGGGTAGAACTGGCACCAGACGGGTTTCACGAGGAAGACCGGCAGGCCCTCCTCCTCGGCCAGACCGTGCAGACTGCAGAGAAGCAGACCTTTCTCATCGACCAGGCCCAGCGGACACGGGTGGTTGCGGGCCATCTCCCGGATGTG
>CAZKPI010000812.1:0-2435 GCA_964554555.1 uncultured bacterium | reverse complement strand
GCGGCCGCCGGGCACCGGACCGGCCCCGGCCAAGATTCTATCACGTTCCGGTCGGCGATGGGAAACCTGCTGGCAACCGCGGGAGGGGGGTCAGCCGGTGGCCGCCCGCACTGGCACGGGCGCCGGACAGCCGCGCGCGATGTCTCTGCTGACCGGGCTGGCGGGGTGTCCCGCCCATCTGCTCGTGAGGGGTCCCCAGGAATTCTTCCTCAGCAATCCCCCGTTTCTTTGATGAACAGGGATTTCTGCAGGCAACGGCCCCCTCGACACATCAGACGGAGGTTGCCCGGAAACCCGCTTCAGTCCACATGGTGAGAATGGCGGGGGGGGGCCGGACCATGGCTGTCACTCCGGCCCTGCCCCGGGACGATGCGGTGTGGTAGGATCCTGGAGGCGCGGAACGCGCGGGGAAAGGGGAACCATGCGGGTCATCCTGAAAGACCAGACGGCCGGCGAGCTGGCCGAGCGGCTGGCCGGGGCGGGGGTCAAACCCGCGCTGGCCCGGCGTCTGCAGGCGGCGGCGGTGCGGCGTGACGGGTGGCTGGAACCGGGCCCGGGCATCTCGGACCGGGTGCTGACAGACGTCCGGCAGATGGCCGACCTGCCCCGCCTGACCGTGCTGGAGCGGGTCGAGTCGCCCGTCGACGGGTTCGTCCGCTACCTGCTGGGCGGGGCCGGGCCCGACCCGTTCGAGGCGGTCCGCATCCCGCTCCTGCACCGTCCCGAAGACCCCAAGTATGTGGCCTGCGTCAGCTCGCAGGCGGGCTGTGGCATGGGGTGCGCCTTCTGCCGGACCGGCCGGCTCGGGTTCCGGCGCCAGCTGGCCACGTGGGAGATGGTCGACCAGGTGGTGCGGATTGCCGCTGACTCGCCGCATCCGGTGCGGGGCGTGGTCTTCATGGGCATGGGGGAACCGTTCCTCAACTACGAGGCGGTCATCCGGGCGGCCCGTGTTCTGGCCGAGCCGTGCGGCATGGCCATTGCGGCCAAGGCCATCACCATCTCCACGGTTGGGGTGGTGCCGGGCATCCGGCGCTTCACGGCGGAGGGACATCCCTTCCGGCTGGTCGTGTCCCTGACCAGCGCCATCCCTGAACGAAGGCGCGAACTACTGCCGGCGGAAGGGTCATGGCCCACGCCCGACCTGATCGCCGCTCTGCGCGAGTACCAGGCGGCCAGCCGGCAGAGGCTTACCCTGGCCTGGACGATGATCGCGGGGGTCAACACCGGGGTCGACGAGGCCCGGCAGTTGGCCGCCCTGGTCCGCGGGATGCCGGTCAAGCTCGACCTGATCGACGTCAACGACCCTTCGGGCCGGTTCCGGCCCCCCGGCCCCGCCGAACTGGCCCGCTTCCGGGACGCCCTGCGTTCCGAGCTTGGCCAGCCGGTGGCCCGCCGTTACAGCGGCGGGGCCGACATCGGGGCGGCGTGCGGCCTGCTGGCGGGCGGGGCCGGGGCGCGGGCAGGCTCCGTGGTTCCGGAAAACCGGCCGGACTGAACCGCCTGGCCATCGCCAGGTCCAGGGTCCGAAATCGCCGGGTACCGGCTTCCCCTCGCCAGACGCCGGTTTTGGCTGGCCAGCGGCGGGCGGGCGGATGGTCAGCCGGAAGCCTTGCCCCGCCGCCGTCCGCCTGGAGGGTCTGGCCGCCATCCTCCGCCTGATCGCCGGCAGGCCACCCGTGCCGCCGCTTTCCATCCCGTTTCCTTCCGGCGTCTTCCTCCTGACCGCACGGCCGCCGGTCACGGGGGTGCGGGAAAATGGACAGTCTGGTTGACAGATTTGCGGCAGGGGTTCCAGGTTTTGGACGGGCCGTGATCCCTGGAAAGCTCGATCGATAAAGGATATAGGCATCCGGGCAAACGATGGCACGGCCGTTGCTTTAACCTTTTTCGCATCGAGTTTGATGCGAGGAATCTTGAAACAACCCGGAGGGTCTCAGATGAAACGGATGTTGACGGCGATCGCGATGGTTGCCCTGGCGGTTCCCTTGATGGCGGCTCCTTTTGGGCACGGCCCGGTCCAGCCCGGCCACGGCCATGATGGCGGCCCCGGCAACCACGGCGGCTACAACCCCGGTCATCCCGGCGGCGGCGGTCATCCGGGTTTCCCGGGCAACCCCGGCGGCGGCTACAACCCCGGTTACCCCGGCCATCCGGGCCAACCGGGCAATCCCGGCCATCCCGGTCATCCAGGCGGCGGCGGCTACAACCCCGGCTATCCCGGTCATCCTGGTGGCGGCTACCACCCCGGCCATCCCGGCGGCGGCTACCACCCCGGTTACCCCGGCCACGGCTATGAGCAGGGGCGCCTGCGCGAATCCATCCGCCGCATCCAGGGCTTGTTCCGCCTGGCCGAAAGCGCCTTCCGCCCCGGCATGGACCGCCGCGAAGTCATGGAATGCGCCCGCACCCTTGGCATGATCGAGCGCGAGATC
>CAZKPI010000811.1:0-2440 GCA_964554555.1 uncultured bacterium | reverse complement strand
GATAGGGAGGGGGCACGTCGTGCCGGAGCGCCGCGCTGACAGCCGCTTCTGCCAAGCCCCGCCGCCAGGTCTCCCGGGTCGGCGCCGCCATCGGCCGCCGGGGAACCGGGAAAACGGGCAGGCCGGGCAGTCGCTCCACGGCTTGGCCGCAGGCGACCGGACAGCCGGAAAACAAGGCAGGTCTGATTCCCCGGGCGCCCAGGGAACCGGCGAACAGTTCTATTTCGGCCAGGGGTCGTCCGTTGACGGTCAGAAGCCGGAACCGGGAAGTGAGGGTGTGCGCCAAAAAACCCTCCGTCCCCGACGCGGCGTGCATGCCCAGGAAGAAAGCCCGATCTGCTTCCGGGGGGCGCCCGATTCCCGGGAGGGGGCCCACCCGGTAGCCCTGCCGCAGACAGATTCCTGGCGGCAGTTGTTCGGGAAAGAGGTTGAACCCGGTCCGGTGGAAGTCGATAACGGTGATGGGGGCGATGCCGAGAGCCTGCAGGGCTTGGACCACCGCCCGCACGTCGAGCGTCATCTCCCGGCAGGCGGTCACCCACTCCCGGGTCAACCAGCGTGCCCCGTCGCGACCGGTGCACCCGGAACTTCCTTCGATGTCAGCCAGGATGACGATGCCGTTGGTAACCGGCTTCCCTCTGCCCATATCGATCGCCTGTTTTGCTCCGTCGTCTCGTTTCTGCCTGCCAAATCCTTCAGCAGAGTCCACCGAACCGGAAAGGCGCGTGAAAGGTGCATTCCGCACGGGCGTGCCAACCTTCTGCCGGGGCCCTCTCGGGTGCCCCTGGGGATGGCTTGAGCACGTTTCCCATCGGCGGCAGTGCAGGAGTCTGCTAGGATGGCCGGGAAGCCGAGGGCGGGGGCCTGGCATCACGCCAGAAGGGCCAGGCGGCCAGCCCGACCCCGAGCTGGACACCCATCCACAATCCGGTGAGAGCGAGCAGTTGCTGCCACTTCCCAGCCAGCCCCCAGGCCTGCACGAGCCGGGAAAAAACCTCGGCCAGAGGGGTGGACAGGGCCGCCCCCAGCGCGAGGGCCAACAGGGCCGGCACGATCGACCGCCACCATCCTCCCTGGCCTTTCCAGGTCAGCCCGAAAAACAGCAGGGCCATCTGGACATTGGCGGCCAGGGCCGCTCCCCAGCCCACGCTGGCCGGCCCCCAACGGGGCACCAGCCAGGTGTCGAGGCCGATCTGCAGGAGGATGCCGGCCAGGCCCGCCAGGAAGGGAAAGCGGAAACTGCCGCCGGCGAACAGGGCACGGTTCAGCAGAAGGCAGGTCGAGGCGGGCAGGAGCCACCACGCATAGGCCCGGAAGAAGCCCGCGGTGAGCCCGGTGTCGGCCAGTTCGAACCTTCCCCTCTGGTAGACCGTGGCGACGATCGTCTCACTTCCTGCCTGGATGGCCAGGAACACCGGCAGAAGCATGACGGTGAGGGCCCAGACGCCTTTCGCGAGCAGGGTGGGGCGTTCCTTATCCTCGATCTGGCTGAGGTTCGGGAAGAGAACGGTCGCCAGGCTGATGGAAATGATGCCCAGGGGCAGGTTGAGGAGCTTCTCGTTGTAGTTGAGGATGGTCACCGAGCCGACGGCCTCGGAGGACAGGAGATACCGTTCGTAGACCGGGATGATCGGGGACAGGAACAGCCAAACAGCTACCGGTGCCACCTGGTCGGTGAACTCCCGCATCACCGGCCAGGACAGGTTGGCGGGTGACAGCGCCTGGTCGGCCGCCAGGCCGCGCGGCCGGACCAGCCAGGCCAGGAAGAGGAACTGCATGACCGCTCCCAGGGTCACCGAAAGGGCGATGGCATCGAGGTTGCCGCCCCGCGTCCACAGGATGACCGCGATGATGGTCACGTTGACCACCAGTGGTCCCAGCCCGGGGGGACCGAACACCTGGCGGGCGTTCAGGAAGGCGGTCATCACCGCAGTCTGGGCCGACAGGAGCACGTAGGGGGCGATCAGTCGCCACAGGTGGGCCAACCGCCCGAGCGCGGCCGGCTCGAACCCTGGCACGAGAAGGGCGCAGATGGGTTCCGCCCAGGCGATCAGAACAGCCACGGCCAGGCCGGCCGGGACGGAGACTGCCCAGAAGAGGCTCCAGAAGGTGATTCGCTCCAGATCAGACTTTTCCGGGGTTCGCACGAAGAGGGGGATGGCGGCGCTGGCGACCAACCCTTCGCTCAGGAACCGGTACATCAGTTCGGGCACCAGCAGGGCGGTCAGGAAGATGTCGGAGGCCGGCCCCCGGCCGAAGAACGAGGCGAACACGGCCACCCGGATGAACCCGCTGAACCGGGACAGCAGGGTCAGGAAGGCCAGCAGGCCGAACGCGCGTTTCAGCATGGGGGGATTGGCGGGGGCCAGGATACCTTCGGCCCATTTCCCCGGCGGGGGTGGCCGCTTCGGAGAGAGCTAGGGGAAGGTCCCCTGGCGGT
>CAZKPI010000810.1:0-2447 GCA_964554555.1 uncultured bacterium | reverse complement strand
AGGCCCCCGCCCCATACTCGATCGTAGTGAACAGCGTCCGGGCCCCGGGGGTGTAGGTTCCCTCGACGTAGGCCAGGGCGGTGCCGTCGGTCTGGATCGTCACGCCGGTCGAGAGCGAGAGCCCCGAGGGGACAGCCGGGGGGACCGTCGAGTCGGCACCCGGGACGACCGGGTCGGTGGCCGGGTCGGTCGAGGTGTCGGGGGTCGTCGTGCCGTAGATCGAGTCGTCGTATCCCCGGGCCTCGATGGTGGTCACGAACTCACCGGGGATGATCTGGGTGATCCGGAATGCGGCGGCCGTCAGGCCCAGGTCGGCCCGGGTGACCGTGATCCGCTGGCCGACCACCAGGGCGGTGCAGTCGTCGGTGGTTTCGAACTCGATCCGCTGCTCCCCGTAGGTCTCGACCCCGAGGAGGTAGTCGGCGATCGCGCCGGCGGTCGTGTGGTCTCGCAGGAGGGGGCAGGAGATCCGGCGCTCATTGACCCCGATCGCGGCCTGGCTGGTGGCGTCGTCGCGGACCTGGGAGGCGAGGAGCGTGCCGTTGGTCGTGTCGTACCGGTAATCCAGGATGACCTTGTTCACCCGGTCGGTCGAGGACCCGCGGCCGAAGTTGGTGACCTTGGTGTTGACGCTGGTGAAGGCCTTGACGCTGGTCTTGACCTTGTCGATCCGGAGCGCCCACTTCCCCGCCGAGGTCAAATACAGTTCCCCGCGGCACCCGCGGAGGATCTCGTCGATCCAGACCCTGGCCGCCTGCTGCCAGAACAGCGCCCCGTCGAGCTTGAAACCGGCCGTCGCGCAGTCGGAGATGGCCGTCGTGAAGGCGTCCGAGTCCACCGACCCGGAAGGGATCCCCAGGCCCCACCCGCAGGCCCCGGTGGCCGCCGTGGTCAGCAGATACTGAAGGATTCTGGCCGGGTTCCGGCACTCCTCCTCGGTCGAGGCGCCCAGTTTCAGCCCGACCACGTCGGCGTGGATCTCGGGCCACCGGCCGGCTTCGTCGCGGGGGTCGGCGTCGAACTCGACGTAGGCGAACCCCGGGTAGGTGGCCTGGTCGGCGGCGCCCAGGTAGGCGGTGAAGCCTTCGGTCACGGCGGCCCGGTCTTTGTAGACCGCGACCACTTCCCGGATCTCGCCCACGCAGAGCAGGAACCGGAAATTCACCCGGTCGACCAGGATCCCCTTGACCCGGATCGGGTCCGCGTTGGTTCCGCCGAACACGGTCGGAACCGTGGTGTTCGCCGCATCCCGCGAGGCGTCGGAGTAGGTCGTCAGCCTCACGACCTCGTCGGGGATCAGCTTTGCCAGGACGGCCTGGGAATCCTCGGCCACCGTGATCGACAGCGTTCCAGCGCCATCCTGCGACCACCGCTTGACCTTCCCCACCCACGACCTGGTCGAGGCGCCCACGTCCCAGTACACGGTGACGGTCGAGGCCCACAGGGCGTCGGTGCTGATGTCGATCCAGTTCCCGCCGGCATCGGTCAGGTTCGCCACCGCCAGCTCGATCTGGCGCAGCTGCTGGGAGCCCATGGGCAGTTTCCCCAGCTCGGCCAGGCGGGGGGCGTTGAGCAGGCGGCCGGCCCACAAGCCCGCGTTGTCGTGGGTGTGGTCGGCAATCTGGTAGGTGGCGGTCGCCTCGATCTTTACCCTGATGCTCATACCCGCTCCTCCAGCTGCATCCGGGCGCCGGCCTCGATCGTGTTTCGGATCGGGAGCGTGATCCGCTCGGGGCGGTAGACCAGCCAGGATTCACCGGCCGCCGAGAGGTCAGCGTAGACCACGGCCTGGGCCCATGTCTTGGCCATCGCCCGAACGTTGGCCAGGGTGTCCCCCATCTCGATGGTGATGACGTGGCGCATCACCCCGCGGTAGTTTTTCCGGAGGCTCCCGCCGTCCGACATCCACGAGTCGACGTTGCTGACCAGGTCGAGGGAGAAGTCGGAAACAACCGGCAGGGCGGCGCTGACGCCGAGGATGACGTTGCCGATCTCGGGGACGGTGCCGGAGTCGAGGGCCTGCGATCCTGGGATCAGGATCCGGACCCACTGGTAGTTGAACGCGGCCAGGTCGAACCACCCTTTCCGGTTTGCCACGTCGTCGGCCACCAGGTCGCACCCGAGATCGAAGGAGGGCGAGGACCACGAGTCGGAGGCGTTGCCCTGGATGTGCAGGTGGGGGAAATTGGCCCGGTTGACGAACAGGGCCGTCAAGGCCTTTGCCGCCCCGAGGTCGAACTTCAGCCACACGTCGCCCGTGTAGGCGTCGGCCCGCCAGACCAGACCGGGGTCGAGGTCTTCGACGTTGGACGCGGGATACCCGGAGGCCTCGCCGCTGGTGGTGATGGTTCCAAGGTCTTGGAAACTCGTGAGAATCTTCATCGGCTCACCCCCACAGCGGCTTGCTGACAGTGTCGATGAACTGGCCCAGGACGGTGGCCAGTTCC
>CAZKPI010000809.1:0-2452 GCA_964554555.1 uncultured bacterium | reverse complement strand
ACCTTGGCGGCCAGGAGTTCGGCGGCCTCGGCCTCGGCCATCACCACGCCGTCTTCCAGGGCGGTGGGAGCGGCCGCCATGGGATTACTGCCGCCGCCGGAGCTGAAACAGCCGACGAGAAGCGGGAGCACCGCCAGGGTTGCCACCAGGACCGCGCTTCTGCTAATGTTCGTCATGTTCATGCCCTCCCCGGGTCGTCATGCGATGATGTTTCACGAATATCCACGCAACTCCCGTACCTAGCGTTCCGTACCTTGGGGGTTTCCGGAAATGAGCTTCTGATGCGGGTTTCTCCCGGTTCGCCGGTCAGCTCCCGGCGATTATTGGGGATTTTTTCCCTGGCCATTTTCGCCGTGGTAGGGATTTTTTCCCTCCCTGGGTGGGGGTCCGTCCCTGTCTCTCTGGCAACATCATCGGATAACCTCCTGGTCGCTTCCTACTCGTTTTTCAATTCTGCCGATTTTTCCGGAAAGAAGGTCTTCATCGACCGGGTGACCTTTGATGCTTCCGGTACCCCCGAGACGTTTTCCCCCGTCCAGGCGTTTACCGCCCCGTACCCCTCCTGGCAGGAGAACTTCCTGCATCAGGCCTGGCAAGGCCCCATCAGCTCGTCCACCGGAACAGCCACCACCGAGGAATCGATCCAGGTTCGGCAGGTCGCTTCGACGACCACGATGACCGGTCTGCATGGCAAGTTCCTCCTGTCGCGCATCGAGATCGGCGGCAACAAGCTCTGGATCCATGTTTTCCCCACCGTTGAGGCATTCCTGCCGAGCCCCGAAGCCAGTTTCCTGGCAACTTCCACGGCGGGGAACAGCGCCCCCCACGCCCTGGTAGTCGCCAAACCCTGCGCCTATCTGTTCTGGGCCCAGGGAACGAAGATCCAGGGTTTCTATTTCAACGGCACCCCGGGGACGTCCTACGGGGCGTTCTCGCTCCCCGACGCCGATGTCCAGTCCAGTTTCGGAGTTTCCGCCACCCTGCTCCAGGATGGAAGCCAGGAACACGTGGCCGTGGCCTACTACTCCACCGCCAACCAGCTGAAGGTCGTCACCTTCCCGGTCCCTGCCGCCGGAGCGCCGGGAAGCTTTGCCAACGTCACCCATGCCGTCAATCCCCTGCAGGGGCCGTTCTCGATCGCCCAGAACCCCCGCACGAAAAGGGTGTTTCTCGTCTACATCGACGACACCGGGGCGGGGAACGGGAAGTATTTCACGCGGGAATTCTCCTCGGGGTCTTTCGGTGCCCCCACGGGGCCGCTCACCATGGTGGCCACCATGACCTGGCTATGGGGGGCCGCCCCCGGCTTCGAGGTGACCGGGTTGCCCAACTTCGAAACCTTCGTGGGGATCACCGCCGATGGGGCTCCAGACAAGGTGCGGGAGAACCTCCTGCGCGGTGTCTTCAGCACGCTCCCGGGGGATTTCGGGGATTGGGGACCCGCCACCTGTTTCCCCTTCCAGGCCAACGGCATCACCTATGCCGGGCTGGTCACCCTCAAGGGCAGTAAGACCTTCGATTTCTACTATCGCCCGCTCGCTTTTCCGGCGACTGCCAGCTGGGACCCGGCGAAGAAGGAGATCCACCTGCAGGGGCCTCCCATTCCCGGAACCCAGGTGACCGTCGGGGTGACCTTTCCCGAGTTGGCGACGCCCGCCTGCCGGGCACCGGCGGCCAACGCGGCGGGCGGGCAGGTTCCCCTCGAGAATGCTGTCGGCATCATCGCCAGCGCCGGAACCGACCTGACCCTGGCCTTCGACCTGGACATCGGCGGCGAGCCGGGCATTGGCTGGGCGGGGAACACCGCCGCCCACCAGATCCAGCTCCTCGACCCCGCCAACACCCGGATGGCCATCGCCATGCAGGCCTCCACCGCCCGCACCCTGACCTTCCGCCTCGGAGCCGACCTCCAGCCCTCCACCGTCTACCGGGTGGCCATCGCCAGCGGCATCACCACCCCGGCCGGCACCCAGCTCTGGGGGCCCGCCACGCTCACGTTCACCACCCAAAAGGCCCAGTCGGGCGTGCTGGCCAGCGAGGTGCAGGCCTTGCAGGCCTACCGGGACCCTGCCCGCACCGACCTGATCGCCGACGGTTCCGAGATCAACGCCAGCGCGCCCCTCCACTTCACGATGACCGCCGCCGACCCGGCCCCCAACACCATCGACGTGGGCTCCCTGACCTGGTACCGCAACGGCACGGCGCTGGCCACCTTCCCCGTCGTACAGCCCGCCGCCTCGACCACCGCCTTCTTCGGCACGACCACGGTCAGCCTGCCCTGGGGCGGCAGTTACACGCTCCGCTACGAGACGGCCTCACCCGCCGTCGCCCGCACGTTCAGTGTCTCCTTTCCCGGGCTGTCCGCCCAGAGTCCGGCTTCGGGGGCCGTCGGGGTGAAGATCGACAGCCCGGTCGTCCTGACCTTCACCGAGCCGGTCGCCCCCGCCTCGCT
>CAZKPI010000808.1:0-2454 GCA_964554555.1 uncultured bacterium | reverse complement strand
ATCGCCTGCTCGAAGGTCATCCCCGCGGAATTGGTGCGCACCACCAACTCGCGCATCGTCGCCATCGTCAGCGGCGAGGTGGCCACCGGCGGCGCGTCGGGCCGGGGCGGCTCCAGGTCGGGGGGAAGGTCAGGCCGGATTCCCTTGGTCATCCGGTCGTCATCGGGAAGGTCGGGCTGGATGCCGCGGCTGACCGGCCGGTCGGGAAGATCGGGCCGCGCCCCGCCGGGGGGCATGATCAGCGGATCGTCGGGCCGGGCGCCCCCCGCCCAGGTGTCGTTGACCGGGGCCGACACTCCGGCGTTGGGCAGACCCTGCGCCAGGGTCGGGCCGTCCGCGGGGGTCTCGGCCCGCCCCGCCACCGGCGCGAAGGTCAGCTGGGTGACCAGGGCCAGCAGGGCGGCCGCGGTCGACCCCCCATGCAGAATTCCGCGCTGTGCCTCGGTCACCGGCGTGCGGCGGGCCATTTCCTGCAACTGCCCGGCCGGCACCCGGTCGAGCATGAACCGCTCGGCCGGGTCGAGGGGAATACCCAGCTCGTCGGCCAGCGCCGAACGCCGCTCCAGCAGTTGCGCGAGGAAGGCGGCATCGACCGCGGCCTTCATCATCATCGCTTCCATCCCCCGCGGGATCGCCGTTCCGGTCGTCCGCACGCCCGCCGGCCTCCCTCCCACGATGGTGTGTCCCTGTTCCCGCGGCGAGTCCGCCGTCGCCATCCTGATCTTCCGCTCCTGTCTGCTCATGCCCGCACCTCCACGTTCCACCATACCAAAAATGTCGATACCATTCGAATGTTTGGCTCCTCTCCCCGAGCCTCTCCCCAAAAACCACGGCGGCCCTTCCCCCCCGCCCCTGGCGGCCGGCCGCCGGACGGGACACCCTGCCCGCCGTGAACCCGTGTCCGGCGCGAATCAGGCAAGGAGCGCGGCATCACGGATGGCCAAGGCCGATTTCGAAAGCGGTGGGCGATTCGGCGGGACCGGCGAGAGGGACGACGGCCCAGCCGGGGCCGAGGTTGGCGGCGGTGACGGGGCAGACAACCAGCTTGGTGTGGTGGGTCTGCTTGGTGACCTTCTCCATCGCCGCGGCGCGGTTGACGGTGGGGCCGGTCACCGTGAAATCGCGGCGCCCGTCGTGCCGGCCCAGCATGCCCATCAGCAGTTCGCCCGTGGCGATGCCGACCCCGATGGCAATGGTGAACTTGCCGCGTTTGTGCCGGTCCCGGTTGAACCGGCCGAGAGCCCGCATCATCTCGAGGCCGGTTTGGGCCGCCCGCCGCTCCGGCGAGTCGCGCCCGTGCAGGGGCAGGAAGACCGCCATGATGGCGTCCCCGATGAACTTCTCGATGGTGCCGCCATGGCGCTCGATCACCTCCTCCATCAGGGTGAGGTAGGCATTCAGCATCTCGACGACCTCTTCCGGGCCGTGCTCCTCCGAAATCGTGGTAAACTTGCGGATGTCGGACATCAGCACCGTCCCTGACAAGCGGGTGGCCCGCGTCGCCTGCCCGCCGTCGACCGCCTCCATCGCCAGGTCAGACAGAAAGCGGCGCAAAAACTCCTTTTCCTTGACCCCTTCCGCCATGCGGTTGAAACTCTGACAGAGCCGGCCGATTTCGTCGTCGGTGACCACCGGCAGGCGCACCTCGTAGTCGCCGCCGGTGATGGTCTCAACCCCGCGCTGGAGTTCACGCACCGGCCGCAGGAAGAACCGCTGGAAGAACAGCACGGCCAGCACCGCCACCAGGAAGGGATAGGCCCGCGCCAACCGGGAAGCGAAGGCCGCGGGGTCGGGCGGGTCGTCCTCGGGTTGCCGGCGCAGGGCCGCCGCCACGTAGTCCATGCCGCGCAGGGGCCGGGCCATGGCCAGCACCCGTCCACCTTCGGGGCGGGGCAGAACCATCCTCTGCACCCCCTGCTCATCCATCGCCTGCCGCAGGAGGGAAATCCCCGCGGGAAACACGTCCCACCACTCTGGAACGACCTGGGCCGCTCTCTGCATCAGGGTGCTCATCAGCAGGCATTCGGGAAATTCCTTGCGGTGGAAGCCCCGCTCGTAGGCCAGTTGGAACAAAGTTTTGGTCTGCAGTTGCTCGCGCCCCATGCTGACCAGGAACAACCGGATGGCCCGGCGCTGTTGGTCACGCACCACATGCATCAGGGCCCAGGTCACCTCGTACAACAGCCGGAAGGGAAGGATCCGGTCCGGCTGGATGCCGATGCGCAGTAACTGCGACTTGCCTGCCAAGACCGACAGCAGGTCAAACACCACCCCGCCCCGCAGGTCTTCCTTGGCCACCCCGGCCGGGCCAGCCGCGGGGACCTCCTCGATTTTGTAACTGCGGGCCAGAAACCGGATCAGTCCGTTGATGAACGGGGCGGTCCGCTCGGCGGCGGACGCTTTGAGCGAACGAACCGGGGGCACCCTTTGGTCACCCGGCCGCGGCAGGCGGGG
>CAZKPI010000807.1:0-2460 GCA_964554555.1 uncultured bacterium | reverse complement strand
CGCCCTTGCGGCCAAAGGCGGCGAGCCAGTTGTTCGTCTTCTCCTCGAGCAACTGCGGGTCGGCGATGGTGCCGGGGGTCAGGATGCGGACGATCTCCCGCTTGACCAGGCCCTTGGCCAGCTTGGGGTCCTCCATCTGCTCGCAGATGGCGACGGTGAACCCCTTCTGCACCAGCCGCGAGACGTAGGTCATCGCGCTGTGGTAGGGCACCCCGGCCAGCGGCACCGGCTGGCCCGTCCCCGTCCGGCCGCGGGCGGTCAGGGTGATCTGCAGTTCGCGGGCGGCCGTCACCGCGTCCTCGAAGAAGGTTTCGTAGAAATCGCCGCAACGGAACAGCAGGAGGGCGTTCGGGTTCTGCGCCTTGAGGTCCTTGTACTGCTGCAGCAGAGGTGTCAGCCCCTTCTCCTCCGGCAGGGGTGGGGGCCCCAGCCCGGCGGCAACGGGGCCGGGGGCAGGAACCGGGTCGGGCCCGGCGGCGGGCGAGGGGCCCGCCCGGCCGGGGTCAGTCGAGGATGATCCGCTCATACCGCGCCGTTCCGAAGCCGATGGCCTCCGCGTGGGTGAGCTGGGCCCGGATGTCGAGCCCGGCATGCACCTGCCCGAACTTCGACCGGGCGGGCGGCACCGGCTTCTTCAGCACGGTTCCCGGCAGGCTTGCCTGGGCATCGACCAGGTCGAGGCAGGCGGCATCGAGGGCGACCGGGTCGATCGAGGCGGCGAACCCGATGTCGGGCACCAGGGGGGCGTCGTTGAACCCGTAGCAGTCGCACAGCGGCACGATGTCGGTCAGGATGTTGACGAAGAAGGCGGCCCGCCGCTTCGACTGCCAGACGCCCCAGGCGTGCTCGACCATCTTCTCGGTCACGCCGCGCGTGTCCTCGCTCCAGTTGATGCGGATGGCCCCCACCCGGCAGGAAACCAGGCATTCGCCACAGCCGCGGCACTTCTTCGGATCGATGGTCACCGGCCCGTCGGGGACCTTCTGACCGATCGCCCCGACCGAACACCAGGCGAAACAGCGCCGGCACCGCACGCACTTCTTTTCGAGCACCGACGGCCGGATCGAGGTATGCATGGCCAGCTTGGCCGAACGCGAGCAGCAGCCCATGCCCAGGTTCTTGATGGCGCCGCCGAAGCCGGTCACCTCGTGGCCCTTGAAGTGCGACAGCACGACCAGGGCGTCGGCTTCGTGGATGCCCGAGGCCACCGCGACCTCGCGGTAGTGCTTCCCCTTCACCGGCACCATCTGGTGGTCGCGGCCGGTGAGGCCGTCGCAAATGAAGACAGGGGCGCCCGTCACCTCGGGCCCGAACCCGTGCCGGAACGCGGTCTCGATATGGTCGGGGGCGTTACTGCGACTGCCGGTGTACAGCGTGGCCGTCTCGGCCAGGAACGGCTTGCCGCCGCCCGCCTTGATCAGATCGACCAGGGGGCGCACGTAGATGGGCTTGGGGAAGGCGGCGTTGCCGCGTTCGCCGAAATGGGTCTTGACGGCCACCAGCTTGTCGGCCCAGGGGAACTTCTTCATGCCGATGGCCTCGGCCAGCCGGGTGAGCTTGGCCTGGTGGCTGTCGGCAGGCCCCTTGGCCCGCAGACCAATGGTGTAGACGGGAACGCCGGAGGTCTTCTTCGCCATGTGGGTGTTGCCTTCCCTTCGGGGTGTACCCCGGGCCGGCCGCCGGGACCGGCGCGGGGTCGCCAAAGTCTACCCGGAACCGGCCGGAAATGCAACCGGACCGGCCGGCCGGAACCCGCTTCCCATGTGCCTCCTCGGCCGACCACCCGGCCGGGCGGCCGGGCGGCCGCCGCGCGGCCCGCTCACCAGCCTTCCCAGTCGCCGGCCGCAGTCTCCACCCGCACCATCTTCCAGCGGAAGCCGGGGAGCGGCGCCCCGCTGTTGTGGACCCGCCGCTGTCCCACGGCGAGATCCGCGAAGGGGTGGTGGATATGCCCGAAACAGAGATCGCGGACCCGGGGCAGAACGCCGGGGGCATGCCGGCGCAGGACCTGGAAGACCCGCCGGGAGGCGTGGGCGGCCGGGAAGACCAGCGGGGCCAGGACGCCGAAGAACGGGTAGACGACACCCATGTTCCACAGGCGCATCGCCTTTCCCCGCCGCCAGGGCCGGCGGCCCGGCGGCCGTTCCAGGGGGGTGCGGCGGGGAAAGGTCAGCGGCAGATCGCCGTGCAGGAACAGGGCCGTCCCCACCCGCACGAAAGCCTGGAACCACCGCAGGTTCGGAATCCCCGCCGCGTCGCGGGCCAGCCGGTGCCGGAACTCGGCATGGCCATCATGATTTCCCAGCACGTACAGCACCAGGGCGGGCGCCACCGCGGCGCAGAACTCGGCCAGCCAGGCCGCCGCGGCCGTTTCCGCCGCCGGCACATCGGGCAGGTCGGGGCGGTCGGCCCAGCGGAAGTCAAAGATGTCGCCGTTGAGCACCAGGAAATCGCCGGTGC
>CAZKPI010000806.1:1307-2463 GCA_964554555.1 uncultured bacterium | reverse complement strand
CGGCCGTGTCATCTTTGCCCATGTCTCCGCGGCGTTATCCTGGTTTCTCTTCAGCCAGAAGAGGTTTCCCGCGGCCGAAAGGTCCCCCTGTTCCCTCCGGGAACATCAGAAACCTCTCGGGGCCATCGCATCCGCCCTGGAGGCGAATGGCAACCATCGTCTGGGTTCGCTCTTGCCGGTCACACCAGGGTGCCGAGCCAGGCAAACAGAACGTAGCGGCCGGTGCGGCCGATGAGGCTGGGAACGAAGACGTCCATGACCGGCATGCGGTAGATGCCGCCGACGTAGCAGGCCGCACTATAGGGAATGGGGGTCACCCCGGAAACGAAGATGGCCCACCATCCATAATCCCGGAACAGGGCTCTTCCCCCGCGCAGAAGGCGGCGGCCGAACAGCCGCTTGAACCGCCAGGGGCCGATCAGCTTGCCGACGAAGAATCCCGACACCCCGCCCAGCGCGCTTCCCACCCCGGCGGTCACCGCGGTGGAAAGAAGGTTCCCCCCGCCGAAGGTGGTCCCGAAGACCAGCACATCCGCCGGAACCGGCTGGATGACCGCATCCATCAGCCAGGTCAGCAAAAACAGCGCCGGCAGGCCGAACCGCTCGACCGCTCCCTGCGCGGCCCCCTTGAGGGGGTCGTAAAACTGCCAGAAGGCGAGGAACAGGCCGCCCAGCACCAGAACGACGGCCCACGCCGAAGGAAGGGAAGAGCCCTCCATCGGCAGAAGGCGCTGGATGCCCGTTGGATGCTGGTGGAGAGGCGGACGGGGCCGCGGGCGCGGGCGGGGCCGGGAAGGCGGAGGCTGGGGATGCGGAGAGGGGGTCTGGGTCATCCCTGTCATGATACACTCAGCCCCCCGCCGCTGGCCACCACGGTGGTTCGCCATTCCAACCCGGCCCCAGGGCCCCTTTGACGACTTTGCCCGGGGGCCGGCAGGCCGTTCCCGGGTGCCTCGGAAAGGGCCCATGCATTCCCGGTGCGCCTCCCCCCGCCGTGAACGGCACGGGTGCGGGCGATGGCCCGGGAGGGCCAGCGGTCAGGGCCAACGCCAGCCCGAAGCCTGCCTGGGCAGAGGAGACGCACGGCGGGGTGGGTCCGCGAAGCGGGCGGGCGTCCTGGCGAACGCGGCGCGTTCGCCAGACGGAAAACGGGGGT
>CAZKPI010000806.1:0-1287 GCA_964554555.1 uncultured bacterium | reverse complement strand
GGGGTGGTCGGGAGGAGCGAAGCTCCTCCCGCTCTGACCGCGGTTCCCAGGCTGTCGTTGGGCCTGGACCAACGGTTCGTTGCCAGCCTGCCGGGATTTGTTTATCATCGGAGGGAAACTGCCCCCCCCGGGAGGAAGACATGCCTCGCGTCAGCCGCCTGCTGTTATGGATGCTCCTGCTTGCCGTTGTCCCCGCGAACGCCGCCGTCCCGGCGGGCGTTGCCGGCTCCCCTGACGCCTGCCTCGTGATCGGGGAACAGCTCGACCCGCCCCGGGCCCGACAGCGGTTCGGAGAAGCCCTGCAGGCCTGGCGCACCGGCCGCACCAGCCAGGCCCTCGACCTCTACGAGGAGGCGCTCATCGCCGACCGCAGTGTCCTGAACCACGACGACGAGGGCATGGCCCCCGCCCTCCTGGAGCGGATCCGCCGCCAGGTCGAGACCGCCACCCCCACCACCGCTCTGCTCTGCCGCCAGGGATTCTTCGAGAACATCATCATCGGGAACCTGGAAGCGGCCATCGCCCGCTATCGCCAGGCCGCCGACCTCGCCGCCAGTGACGAGGAGCGGGCCGTCGCCCGCCGCGAAACCCAGCGCCTGTCCCAGGAGCTCGCCTACATCCGGAACTGGCAGGACCTCCAGCAGAAGCGCCTGGCCGCCCTCCGCCGCCAGGACGAGGCCGCCTGGAAACGCCGGGAACAACTGGAAGGCCGCGAGGCCCGCCTGGAAGCCCTGGGCGAGGAACGGGCCGAACTGGAGGAGCGCCTTTCCTACCTCCGGTCCCAGGAATCCGAAACCCGGTCGACCATGCTCACCTCCCTGGAACGCCGCTCCCGGGCCCGCCGCTACTACTATTACCGCGACAACCCCCAGGGCTACGTCCCCTCGCCCCCCCCCTCCTATCCCGGTCCGGGCCTGGGCCAGATCCCTGTCCCGCCCCCCGGAGGCCCGGGCCCGCTGGTGCCCGTGAACCCCCAACCCCTCCCGGGCGGCACCGGCCCCGGACCCCTGGTCGACACGCCGCCGCTCCAGACGCTTCCCCAGACCGGCCTCTCGGTCGACCTCCCCGGCGGGGAGCCGGTTGCCGACCAGGTCATCGGCATGGACCCCTCGGTGGGCAACCCCGAAGACCTCGATCTGTATTACCTCTACCGCCGCAAGGCCAAGGAACAGAACCAAGAGATCAACCACATCCGGGCCGAGATCGCCGGCGTGGAGCGCCGAATCAAGGCCATCGACAAGGAGATCGCCCGCCTGCGAAAGGAATGGGCCGACGAGGACCGGGCCC
>CAZKPI010000805.1:0-2468 GCA_964554555.1 uncultured bacterium | reverse complement strand
TCCCGCCGCCGCGGCGGCCGGGGCGGCGGCACCGGGCCGCCGAAAGATGTCGGGCCGGAAGGCCGGCTGTTTCGGCGGTTCGGGGGCGGCGGCCGTCTCCCCGGCCCGGTTCTCCTCCTCGTCGGACATGGGGTTGACGATGGCATCGTAGAGCATCGCCACGGTCTTTTCGGAGAGGCAGAACCGGTCGCGGTCGAGCAGGAGGGGCAGGGCGAAGTGGGTGGGCATGACCCCGCCCAGCGCGTCAAGCAGACGGTTGGCGCGCTCCTCGGCGGCGGCGCGGTTCTTCACGGTGTCGTCACCGACAAAATAGGGGCGCAGGTTGGTCTTCAGCTCGGCCAGCATCTGGCGCAGGTTGTCGGCCAACTGCCGCGCCTTGGCGTCGGGGGCGACGGCGGCGCGGATCCGCTCGATCAGCCACGGGATGCCCGCCTGGCCGGGGGTGGCGGCGCGGTCCCAGGCGGTTGCCGGGTCGGCGAAATGCCGCTTGACCAGAGGGTGGGCGAGATACTGGGCCTTGATCTCGGCCAACTGCTGTTCGTCGCGCACGAACTCCTTCCCGTCCCGGTCCTTGCCAAAGACGGTCTGCTGAACGTTGGGGTTGCGCACCCAGAAGCAGTTGCGGAAGGCCTGCGCGTCGTCCCATTGCAGGGGCCATTCGCCGGCGCGGCCGAAGAACTCGGCGAAATTGGTCGCCAGACGCGACTCCCAGCGCACGTTCGGATCCTCGCCTTTTTTCCGGACGAGATCCATGTCGAACTTGGTGAAGACGTGGAAAAGCAGGACCGGCTTGCCGCGCCGGTCGGCCGGTTCCGCCCCGGTGCTCCAGTCGACCCACTTGTTGATCATGTAGGGAAGCGACTTGGCCTCCTGCGGCCCGCCCTCCTGACAGAGCACCAGGGCGGTGATGTCGCGGTCGTCGGAGAACCGGTCGAACAGGCAGGCCACCTTGCCGCGCAGGAAGACCTCGGGCAGGGCGGCGGCGTCGGCGACCAGCCGGTGGTTGTCGTAGACCTGGGCCCGGGCGCGGGCCCCGGGGAAGTCGAGCACGTCCATCTCGTCGAGCAGGCCGGGGGCCGGCCCCGCCGGCACCCGGAGAATCAGCTCGCAGGTCAGGGCGCACAGAATGCTGGCGTCGAGGTCGACACGGCGGCCGTCGGCCAGGACGATCGGGCACTTGCGGTTGCCGCTCTGCATCAGCGTGGCCAGCCGCTGGACGTCGATGATGCTCTGCTGGCGCGGCACCAGGGCTTCCTCGTAGATGCCGACGAACTCGCCCCCGATGCCGGCCAGGGCCTGCGCCAGCTGGCGGTAGAGGTCGGTCAGGCGGGTGAACTTCCCCCACAGCCACTCGAGGTAGGAGACCTGGTACTCGCCGGGGAGGTGCCGCACCTCGTCGTTGAGGATGCCCCAGTAGTTGATGTCCTCGAGCATCTTCAGGAACGGACTGCGGAAATGGCGTTTGACGTAGTCCTGGAGGTCCCAGACCTCCTCTTCGGTGAGGGCGAAGGCGTCCCCGCCGCGGGACCGCTGGACGCCGCGGAAGGAGTAGCGCAGTTTCTGCAGGTCCTCGGCCGAGGGGGCGAACTCGGACTGGCACTCGAACAGGAACCCGTTGATGAGGATTTTGATGACATCGACCCGCTTCAGCAGACGGATGACCGCCGCACAGCCGGGAACGGCGACGTACGGCCGCCGGGTGAACCGGGTGACGACGGCCGTGCTCTCGCGGCCGCCGGCCGGGTTGATCTCCTCGAGGAAGTCGCGCTTCTGCTCGGGGCCGCCGGCGGCGTTGACGAACACTTCGAGAGTGGGGGCCCCGCCCTTCACCATCTCGGACACGAGATACGACTTGCCGCACTGGCTGGCCCCGAAGACCCCGAGGGCCACCGGCCGCCGTGCCGATTCCTGGATCTTGGCGACGGTCAGCCGCCGGCCATGGATCGTCTTGAGCAGGAAGCCCTTGAGCTGAGCCTGCTTGACGCAGGTGTCGGCCCATTCACTGCTGAGGCGAAGCACCTCGGCCAGCTGGCCGGCCTGGGCAATGACCTGCTGTTCAGCGGGGCGGGGGGTGTGCGGTTCCATGGTGGCGCTCCTTGCAGGGTCCTATTTCGGTTGGACCAGGAAGTGGTAGGTCTGGGGTTCCTTGCCCGGGGGTTCGACGAGGACGCGGATCTCCTTCGGCGTGGCCCCGGGGGTGAACCGCAGGGTCGCGCCCGGACCGGTCAGGGTGTTCTGGCCGGGGGCCTGGATGAACGAGGCTTCGCCGGTGGTCAGGGGCTTGCCGTCGGCGTCAAGGATCTTCCAGGTGGTCTTGGGATCGGGGGGCCTGGAGACAATGCTCTGCTCCTGCGGGCCCTTGATCTCCAGACGGATGCCGGGATCACCGCGGGCGCCGGCCGGCTGGCCGCTCATCGGAGATTCGGGGGTGCCGCCGGGTTGGCCGGCACCTGGCGATTGGCCGCCAG
>CAZKPI010000804.1:1492-2469 GCA_964554555.1 uncultured bacterium | reverse complement strand
GCCGCCTTCACCCCTTCCCGGGCGGCGGCCGCGGCGTGCCGGTCCATCCCCCCGAGGTGCAGAGGCAGGGCCACCTGGGCTCCCAGGCGCAGATTGCTGATCGCCGTGGGGTCGTTCAGCCGGCGCGGGTCGAAATCGCTCTGGGCGATGCGCCCCTGGTTGAGCCGGGCCCCGAAAGCCATCATCGGGCTGTCGAGGCGGGCCTCCTCGACCGCGAGGTTGACCCGGACGCCTTTCATGGCCCGCGCCTCACCGACCTTCTCCCGGGCGGCCGCCTCGGACGCCTGCATCGCCTTCAGCATGGGGCTGTAGGCGAGGGCGCGGTTGACCGCGTCAGAAATGGACAGATCCTCGGCCCCCGCCGCGGGAACCCCCCACCATGCCACCAGAACCGCCATCATGGTCCATCGCATCGTTCGCAACACGCTGTGTCCTCCTGGACTGGGTTTTCGGGCCTCGTCACAGCAACATCCGTGCCGCGGGCCCGGTACGGGATTCACCGGCGGAGACAGCTCCACCTCGGTTCCGGACAGGCATTTCTTGCGGGCCGGACCGGCAGATTCTTCGCCGCTCCCGGAGCGGCGGCAGACGGGGGCCTCCCGGACGTTTTGGGGAACGGGTCACCCGCCGAGGGCTTCCTTCACCTTGTCCCACACGGATTTGGAGCCGTTGCCCACGGCGGCGGGCTCGGGCTCCTCCTTGGCGAGCTGCTGCAGAAGTTCGCGCTGACGCTCGTTGAGGTTGGTGGGGGTGCGCACGAAAATCTTGACCAGCTGGTCGCCCTCGCCGCCCTGCAGGCCATGAACCCCGTAGCCGCGGAGCCGGAAGACCTTGCCGGTCTGGGTGCCGGGCGGGATCTTGATCTTCACCGACCCCTTCAGGGTGGGCACCTCGACCTCGCCGCCCAACGCCGCCAGCGGGAAAGACAGGTTCCGCTCACAGACGATGTCATCGCCGACCCGCTCGAACAGCTCGTG
>CAZKPI010000804.1:0-1482 GCA_964554555.1 uncultured bacterium | reverse complement strand
CGACCCGCAGGACGATGTAGAGATTGCCCGGCGGCCCCCCCTTCTCCCCCGATTCGCCCTCGCCCGTCAGCTTGAGCTTACTGCCGGTCTCGACGCCGGCGGGGATCTTGACCTCGACCTTGCTGGTCTCCTTCTGGCGGCCGGTGCCGCGGCAGGTCGGGCAGGGCTTCTCGATGATCTCGCCCTCGCCCTGGCACTGATGGCAGGTGCGCTGGATGGAGAAGAAGCCCTGTGCCAGCGAGATGGTGCCCTTCCCGCGGCAGACAGGGCATTGCTTGCGGCCGGTGCCGGCGGCGGCCCCCGAGCCCTGACACCCGGTGCAGGAGACGGTTTTCGGGATGGTCAGGGTTTTCTCACAGCCGAAGACCGCCTCTTCGAAGGTCAGGTCGAGGTCATACCGCAGATCGGCGCCCCGGCGCGGCCCGCCCTTGTGACTGCCGCCCCCGAAGAAATCGGACAGGATGTCGCCGAACAGGTCGCCAAACCCGCTGAAATTCTGGAAATCCTGGTAATTGAAGCCCTGCCCGTTCAACCCGGCGTGCCCGAACTGGTCGTAGGCCTGCCGCTTCTGCGGGTCGATCAGGACCTGGTAGGCTTCGTTGACCTCTTTGAACTGCTCGACGGCCTCCGGATTGTTGGGGTTGACGTCAGGGTGATACTTGCGGGCGAGGGTGCGATAGGCGCGCTTCAGCTCTGCCTCGTCGGCGTTCTTCGCCACGCCCAGCACTTCGTAGTAATCGCGTTTGGCCATCGTCGTCTCCTAGGATACGGGGAAAACCGGTTCAGAACAAGGGGTGGAACGAGGATCGGAAGTCACTGCGGGATTTGCCCCTGGCGTGAGCGCCCCGGAAAGGGTCCGAATTCCGGGGTCCGAATTTCGGGGACACCATACGGGAATTCCGGGGAATTCCGGGGACACCATACGAAACTCTCCGGAAAATCCGTAGCGGGTCCCCGGAATCGCCGCCGGCCCGAATTCGGGGGACATGATACCGAACTGTCCTGAACCGTTGCGGGTTTCCCGGAATCCATATCCGGTCTGCGCCACCGGCACATCCGTTTCCGTTCACCGAAAACGGTCGAAACCGGCCGGCTCCAGCATCACTCGCGAGGAATGCACGCCCGTTCTGGGAAACGGCGGGAAGAGGCGCCGAAGACTCCCGGGGAACGCCGCTCCCCAAACGACCGGCCCCGCCTCAGCGGCGGAGGGCGTCGAGGGCCGCCTTGGCGTCGAGGAGGGCCTGCTTCACGTTGGCCAGGTTCGGCTCCTGGCGCTGGACGGCCTTGACGTAGGCCAGGTAGGCCTCCTCATACCGTTTCTGCAGGGTTTCCAGCGAAGCGGCCGCCGCCTTCCCGGCAGGCGCCGAGGGGCGCCGCGAGGGGGCGGGCGACACCGCCAGGGGTTCCGCCGCCGCCGCCGTCGCCGGGCCGGGGACGACCGGGGGGGCGGCGACGCCCGTCAGGGCCGTCAGATCCTGGTCG
>CAZKPI010000803.1:0-2473 GCA_964554555.1 uncultured bacterium | reverse complement strand
CCGCCCCCGCCGCCGGAAAAACCCCCGCCCCCCCTGGTGGCACGCCTTGCGGTCTGGTATCCTGGGGCATCCCAACTGAAGGAGAATGGCCATGCCCGCCAAGCAATCCCGTGAACTCATGCGGCAGAAGGTGATCGAGGTCCTGAACAAGGCCCGCAGTGGCGAACTGCACGCGATCCACCAGTACATGAACCAGCACTACAACCTCGACAACGCCGATTACGGCGAACTGGCGGCCAAGATGAAGCTGATCGCCATCGACGAGATGCGGCACGCCGAGGCCTTCGCCGAGCGCATCAAGGAGCTGGGCGGCGAGCCGACGACCGAGATGGCCATGAAGGTGACCAAGGCCCAGAAGATCGAGGCCATCCACCCCTTCGATGCCGCCCTCGAGGACGACACGATCTTCGACTACAACCAGTATCAGCGCATCTGCCTCGAGAACGGCGACAGCATCTCCGCCCAGTTGTTCGAGACGATCACCGCCGAGGAACAGATCCACTTCAACTACTTTGACAACGTCGCCGGCCACATCAAACAGCTCGGCGCCTCCTACCTGGCCCGCATCGCCGGCACCCCCGCCGAAGTGGGCGCGGTCAGCCCCGGCTTCGTCGGCACCAAGGGAGGGGAACCGGGCGGCGCCGCCTGAGGTCCTCCCGAAAAAAAACCCAGACCTCCCCGCACCCCAACCGCCTCCGGTTGGGGTGCCGTGTCTTCCGGCAACGACCGCCACCCCGGCCAGCCGTGTCTGTTGCGCTGTCCGTTCCCGCCAGGGGTCTCACCGCCTCGGCCAGCCGCCCGCCGCCGAGGGGGGCCCCTGGTCAGGGAGGGGGTGCCGAAAAGGGGAAAAGAAACAGGAAGGCCCGCTTCACGCCGGGAAGGGTGAGCAGATGATCAGCGCGGAACCAGGGCGAGGGGGAAAGGGAACATCAGTTGCCGCCGAGAATGCCGCGGAGCCGCCGCGTTCCCTCGATATAGGAGTCGAGCACGTCGCGGTGCCGCAAGGTCTTCTGGGCGGCGGGCCCGTCGATGCGGGGCGGCGGGCAGACGTCGGCGAACTGGCGCTCCGGCAGGAGGAACGCCTTGATGGCCCCAACCGTGTAGTCCTGCTGTTCGGCGAAGGCCCCGTGCGCGGCCTGGTCGACCACCAACAGCCGGCACCCGTTCCCGATGCCTTTCTGCATCTGCCGCGCATAGACCGGCGGGCAGACGAAATCGCAACTGCCGACGATGACCAGCGTGGGGGCGGTGACCTCGCCCAGCCGGCCGGTCAGATCGTAGGGATCAAACCCGTCGAGGCCGGCGTCCTGCCGGAAGGCGCGCCGCAGGGGGAACATCTTTTCCTTCGCCCAGGCCAGATTCCAGGGGTCGTAGGCGGGAACCCCCTCCAGCTGGGTGATGGTCGGCTCATGGAGCATCTCCATGGCCTGCACCGAGAGCAGGGTCGGCGACGGCCCCGACTCGGCGCTGTCCGCCTGCTGGCGCCGGTCCACGTCCAGAATCGAGTTCAGGACCTTGGACCGGCCGTCCGCCGCCAGCTCCCCGACCATGCGGGCCATGATCGTCAGACCGCGGAAGGAGTAGGTGAAGACGAGGCATTTCGACAGAAAATCGTTGGGGGTCAGCACCACGCCGGCCGGCAGGGAAACCGCCCCCTCGGCCAGCCGGCGCAAGGCGGTGCGGAAGTTCTTCCGGATTCCCGGAAACTCCTTCGCGTCGAGGTTGGCCAGGCTGTTCGAGAAGTTCTGATACAGATTGGTGAAATACCGGAAGCTGGGCGAGGTGTCGTGCAGAACGAGCCGCGACACCGAGTCGGGGAAATGGACCGCGTAGGACAGGGCGACCATGCCGCCGTAGGATTCCCCGAAGACGGCGATCTTCGACTGCCGGATGACCCGCCGCCGCAGTTCCTCGATGTCGCGGCAGATGTTCATCGTGCCGTAGAGCCGAAGATCGGTCTGGGAACAGGTCTTGAACGACAGGCGCGACGACTGCCCGTTGCCCCGCTGGTCGAACAGATAGATCTCGAACTCGTCGCGCAGGGCGTGGAAGTAGTCTTTTCCGAACCCGCCCTGGTCGTTGAAGGTGTGGAAGGACTCGTGGGTATTGCCCGGCCCCCCGTTGATCAGCACGAGTGCCTGCGGCTGGGGGTTGGTCGAGGTCAGTTTCTCCCAGTAGAGCTGGATCTTTTTGCCGTCAGGCTGGTCGTAGTTCTCGGGAACCTCGAGCTTGCCCCAGCGGTAGATCTTCGGGTCGGGAATGCCCGCCCGGGCGACGACCGCCGCGGCCCCCAGCAGAAGGCAGAACACCATCCGCCACGGCCAGGCCCGCCCGAAACCCGGGCCGCCACGTAGCCCCCGCTCTGACGCATAGCCCATATCTTCCATGATACTCACCGAACCCCCAACCCACAAGACACAGGGCAAACGCACACCTGACCCCTGCATTGGCAGAAGAGACGCTCGGTCGGGAG
>CAZKPI010000802.1:0-2483 GCA_964554555.1 uncultured bacterium | reverse complement strand
GATGGACGGGGCCAGGCGAGGGGTGGTCGTGCCCCCGGTTCCGTGGTATGGTTTCCCCAGGGGGTCACCCCCCTGAATCTTTTCGGAGGGAACAGATGAAGAAACTCAGCCTCGTCCTTTCGGTCCTGGTGATGGTCCTGCTGTCGGTTCAGGCCGGGGTCGCCCAGGAGAAGATCGACAACCCGGTCTACCAGAACTGGGCGAAATTCAAACCCGGCACCATGGTCAAATACGCCCAGACCTCCGAAATGATGGGCAACAAGACCCAATCGGAAGTGGCCTACACCCTTCTCGAGGTCACCCCTGAAAAAGTCGTGATCGAGTTGGGCGGCTCCACGGTGATCATGGGCAACAAGACCGAGATGCCCAAGACCCGGATCGAGTATCCCGCCAAGGCCGATGCCGCTGATCCCAACGTGAAGAACGCCATCAGCGCCAGGAGCAGTCAGTCGGAAGAGGAGATCGAGGCCGCCGGCGGCAGAATCAGGTGCAAGGTCTTCGAGACCGCGATCGAACAGCAGGGCAGTCAGATCAGGAGCAAGCTCTGGAGTTCGGACGACGTGCCCGGAACGCTGGTGAAATCCGAAACCACGATGGAGAAACCCGTCCAGTCGGTGACCGTCCTGGCGCTGGTGGAAAAGGTCATCAAGTAGCCATGATCTACGCCGACGTCATCAACCATCCCGAGCAATTCGATTTCACCATCCCCACCCTGGGCCGGTGCGCGATCGACTCCCCGGTGAAGGGGCGCGACTTCGTCGACGACGACGAGCAGATCGTCTTCGCCAGCCAGGTCAAGAACATCCTCAAACTCCAGCAGAGCGGCAAGCCGTTCCCCGCCTTCCAGAAGGCGGGTCCGCGCGCCCGCATCTTCCACGACCCGGCCTGGAGCCATGCCGCCATCCTGACCTGCGGGGGCCTCTGCCCCGGCCTCAACAACGTGATCAAGGCCGTCGTCAACGTGCTGTGGCACGATTACGGCGTGAGGACCATCTTCGGGGCGAAGTACGGCTACCAGGGTCTGGTGGCGCGCTACGGGCATGCCCCCCTGCACCTGACCCCCGAGCTGGTTGACGAGATCCACGAGGAGGGCGGCACCATCCTGGCCAGCTCCCGCGGCAACCAGAAACCCGAGGAGATGGTCGACACCCTCGAACGCATGAACATCAACCTGCTGTTCTGCATCGGCGGCGACGGCACCCTGCGCGGGGCGCGCGACATCGCCGAGGAGGCGGCCCGCCGCAACCGCGCCATCAGCGTCATCGGGATTCCCAAGACCATCGACAACGACCTGAGCTTCATCGAGAAGTCGTTCGGCTTCGAAACCTCGGTGCATGCGTCATTCGAGATCATCACCTCGGCCCACAACGAGGCAGAGGGAGCCTACAACGGCATCGGCATCGTCAAGCTGATGGGCCGCGACTCCGGCTTCATCGCCGCCTCGGCCACCCTGGCCAACTCGGTGGTCGATTTCTGCCTGGTGCCCGAAGTCGAGTTCTCCATGGACGGCGAACGGGGCCTGCTGGCCGCCCTCGAGCGCAAGCTCGAAAAGTTCCGCCACGCGGTCATCGTGGCCGCCGAGGGGGCGGGGCAGAACCTGTTCAACAGTTCCGAGATCAAAAAGGACGCCTCGGGCAACATCCTGAAGAACGACATCGGGCTGTTCCTGAAGGACGAGATCAACGCCTGGGCGAAGAAGCGCGGCCTCGAGGTGGCGGTCAAGTACCTCGACCCCAGCTACCACATCCGCAGTGTGGCGGCCATCTCCTCTGACGCCATCTTCTGCTACCTGCTGGCCGAGAATGCCGTGCATGCGGCGATGGCGGGCAAGACCAACATGGTGATCGGCAACTGGAACAACTATTTCACGCACGTGCCGATTTCCCTGGCCACCCGCCAGCGCCGCAAGATCGACCTCGACGGGGCCATGTGGAAGGGCGTCCTGAGCGCCACGCGCCAGGACGACTGGTTCAACGGCCGCCCCGACCGGAAGTGACCGCCATGCCCTGCCGAACACAGGTGGCCCTGTTCCTTCTCTTCCTTTTCGGCCTGGCCGTTCTCCCGGCGACGGCCCAGGAAGCGGCTCCCGGTGGTCCCCCCGCCGCCGCCCCTCCTGCCGCCGCGGCCGCTCCCGCTCCTCCCGCCGCGCCCCCCGCCCCCACTCTCTGGGACCTCGCCCGGGACCAGGCCGGAACCATCCTGAAGGAGAAGGCCGCCGAGGCCGTGCGGTCGGCCGGGGACGCGCTCCAGTCGGGCAAAAAGCGGGCCGCCGAAACCTGGCAGGGCATGATCGGCCCCTCCGGTGATCTGCTCTTGAAGATCGGCGGCGTTCTGGCCTCGTACACGCCCGATCTCCTGACGTGGGCGGGATCCCTGTCGCTCGACCCCTATTATCTCGACCGTTGGGAATACCTGGTGGCCACCGCCCCTCTGACGGCTCCCCAGGCCCTCCAGACCTGCCTGAACGAGCAGGCGCGGCAGGG
>CAZKPI010000801.1:0-2484 GCA_964554555.1 uncultured bacterium | reverse complement strand
CGCAGATCACCACGTCGAAACCCAGCGGCAACTCGGGAGACAGGCGGATCACCTCGCGCACGCGCCGTCGGAACTGGTTCCGTTCCACCGCGAGACCGAACCGCTTGGGAGCAACGAGACCGAACCGGAAAGTTTCCCCCTCCCCGGGGCAGGCATAGAACCCCATGCCGCTCCGGAAAAAGCGGAACTCCCCGGCGAAGACCCGCTGGAATTCCGCGCTCGTTTTGAGGGTGTCCGGACCCCGTCCCGGGGTTCGCCTCACGCGAGGATCAGATCAGAGACAAATCCGCTTGCGGCCCCGAAGGCGGCGGCGCTTCAGCACCTTGCGGCCACCGATGGTGGCGATCCGCTTCCGGAACCCGTGCGTCTTCTGGCGTTTGCGTTTGTTGGGATTGTACGTGAAGCTCATGATTCAACTCCTGACTCAGGGCATTGCTGGGAAAGCTTCACTATATATCACGGCAGACGGCTTGTCAACTGCGGCAACGGCAAAATCACCGGTTCCCGGTCCCGCCGCCTGCCAGAAACCGTACCGGCCACAGGCCGGCCGGGCCCCGCCGGGGCCGCCGCGGCAGGCGGGGAAAAACGCCAAAACGCCAAGTGGGATGCCCCCCGCCCGTGGGCAACCGAACTGGATGGCACCCAGGTTCCCCCGGGTCTGCCCGGGCGCCCCGCCAACCAGCTCTCCGCCGCTCCGCGGTGCGGGAATTGTGTTTCCCTTCGCCGCGCCGTACAATATCGCTGATCACTCCGATTCCACACCTGGAGGTCCACATGCGCCGAACGCCCCTCCTCATTCTCCTGGCTCTCCTCCTGACCGGGCCCTGGATCAGCCCGGCTCCCGCTCCCGCGGCCCAGGAACAAATTCCTGGGTACACCTTCCTTCCCCTGACCCAGGCCAGCCTCCGCGGCTTTCTCGCCGCCATCGAGAAGGAGACCGCCGCCATGGCCGCCTTCCTGGCCCAAAAATACGGGGACAAGAAGGACAAGATCGACGGCAACCCCGACCTGGTGGCCTATCGCCAACTGGCCCGGGACGTGAAGGCCATCCAGGCCAGGCTGGCCAAGGGTGAGACGGGGCCCGCGCTCGAACGGGATTTCATCCGCGCCCAGCGCCTGCATTACGGAATCCGGGCTGATGACGACGGCCTGCCCGTGGAGTCCCGCTGGAAACGGCGGCTCACCATGGCCTCCAACGTCCTCGGCGGCCCCCTCCTGCTCAACGTGCCCAACGTCTACTTCCCTCCGAGCCGCCTCGGCCGCCGCGGTGCCGTCCAGGAAGCCGCCCGCCTGTACCGCCCGCACAAGCCCGGCACGCCAGTCACCCTCGAGGAGATGGAGGAAATGACCGCCCTCGAGGTGTCGCGTCTCCAGCCGGCCCCCGACCACCCGGCCCTCTCGCCGGAACCGCCGGGCCGCCGCTTCGACCGGTTCCTCGCCGAGCAGACCGCCCTCGTGCAGGCCCAGGGCAAGAACCTCGCCGCCTTCGACTTCGCCTTCGCCCGCCGCATCCTCTATTACGACGAGCTGAAGGAGGACGCCACCTCCCCCAAGATCACCGCCAAGGACCGCTACGGCATGAAGTGGAAGGTCAAATGGGGCGACGAGGTCCACACCGACGTGGCGCTCACCCGCCTCTACATCGATCTCGGCGGCGTCTACACCGACCTCAAGTTCTACTCCGGCCCCGGCGAGACCCTCCTGATCCTCGATCCGCCCGGCAAAAAGGAGGGAGCGGTCCGCACCTTCGCCGACCTCGCCGACCTTCTGCTGGCCTCCAAATTCCAGTTCCACGCCGACCGGTATCTTCTGCCCAAACCGGTCCTGACCGGGAAGGACGGCCGGGTGCTGGGCACCGGCCAGGTCGACCAGGAGATGATCGACCGCGAGTCCCTCGACCCGAAGTACCTCGGGGCCTACTACGTGGCCTTCAAGGAACTGCAGTTGTCCTTCTACAACCCGGCCATCAAGCGCCTGGGCGGCGCCGCCCTCGGCAACGTCGGGGCGGTCGAGGACCGCGTGGCCCGCGGTTCGCTCGTCTTCAACGCCTGGATCAAGAACAAGGACATGAAGGACGACAACAGCCGCGTCGGCCTCTTGTACAACCCCGCCACGGGCGCCTTCGACCGCTTCGTCGAGTTCCAGAGCGACCTCGGCTGTACCCTGGGGGGGCTGAAACCCTCAGGAGAACTGAACTCTTTCGAGAAGTCGTTCGTCACCTACATGACCACCACCATCAACTTCACGATGAAGCCCCTCTACATCCCGAAGGCCTGGAAAGCCTGCACCTGGGCCGACGCCCGCTGGATGGCCCTCCGCATCGCCGCCCTCAGCCGGGCCGATCTCGAGCGCTGTTTCGCCGACTGCGGCTGGCCCGCATTCGCCCAGAAGGTGGCCGTCGAGCGGCTCCTCAACCGGCGCAACGAGCTGGTCGAGGCCTTCCGGCTCGGCGAGGACGGGGTGAAGCCGATCCCCTGCGACCCC
>CAZKPI010000800.1:0-2489 GCA_964554555.1 uncultured bacterium | reverse complement strand
GCGGGCGCGGGCGCGGGCCCTGGTCCGGCCGCGGCCCGGGGAGCCTGAGGGCTTCCCCCCGCCCGGCCGCGCCGTCATGTCCGGTTCCCCCCCTGTCGTGACCGGGGCCGCTCCGGCCGCCGGTAGGCGTTCCCTGGGCCGCGCCTGGGAGGTCTGGCTCGGCCTCCTTTTGGCCGCGGCCGTGGCCGCCGCGTTCCTGGGCGGCCTCCTCCTCGAGCTGGAAAACCGCACCATCGATCTGCGGTTCCGGTCCCGGGGGGGCCTGCCGCTCAACCAGGATATCGTCCTGGTCGTGGTCGAGGATTCCGACCTCGAGAAGCTGGGCACCTGGCCCTGGCCCAGAGAACAGCACGCCAAGCTGGCCCGAAGGTTGAAAGAGGCCGGCGCCCGCGTCGTCGGGTTCGACATCTATTTCAGCGAACCCTCGTCCTACGGCCCCGAGGACGACGCCGCCTTCACCCGGGTCCTGGCCGAGACCGGCAACGTGCTGTTGCCGGTGGTCTTCGAGCGGAAGCAGGTCTGGGACAACAACCTCATGGACACCGTGGACCGTTCGGTCGCCGAACGGCCCATCGAGGAATTGAGAAGGGCGGCGGCCGGCGAGGGGTTCATCGACATGGAGTTCCAGAAGATGAATCCCGACGGGGTGCTCCGCTATGTCCTGCTGGAGAACTCGTCGGAAGGGGAGACCTTCTTTCCCTTCGGCCTCCAGCTGGCGGCGAAGTTTTTGGGCCAGCCCATCGCCACGGGGCCGGCCGGAGTGCGGCTGGGGGACCGGGTCCTGCCCACCTACGGCCTGCCGCCATGGGGAGGCGCGGGGACGGCGCGCGGCTTCCAGATCAATTATGCCAACCAGAGCGGGTTCTTCCAGGAGGTTCCCTACTTCAATGTCCTGGTCGGGTCGTTCCCCGCGGGGCTCTTTCAGGGCAAGGCGGTGATGGTCGGCACCCGCTCGAAGGGCACCTCGGAGGACCGGAAGTTCTGTCCCTTTGGCGTGCTGGCCGGCATGGAGGTGCACGCCCATCTGTTTCAGACGATCGTCAGCGGCCGCTCTTTCGCGCGGGTGGAGCCGGTGTGGTTCGCGCTGGCCCTGCTGGCCCTGGCCGGGGCGGTGGCGGCGGGGCTGGCGCTCTGGACCGGCTGGGCGGGGAACCTGGCCGTCCTGGCCGGTTTCGTGGCCTGGGTGGCCGGGGCCGACGTCGCCTTCCGGCACGATGTGGTCCTCGAGGTGGTGCCGGTTCTCATCCTTCTGCCGGTGCAGTGGGCGCTGACCCGGCTCATCCAGCAGTTCGTCGCCTTGCGCCAGCGGAACCGGGATCTGGCCCTGCTGAACGCCGACCTTCAGCGCAAGAACCGCGAGTTGTCGATCCTCAACGAGATCAGCAAGGCGATCGTCTTCATGGACAACCTCGTCAAGACGCTCGACGCCATCCTGCGGCGCGCCGTCGAGGTGCTGGGGGCCGAGCGCGGAGCTCTGCTGATGCTGGACGAGCGCTACGAGAACCTGGTCGAGGAGGCGGTGGTGGTCGGCCCCGCGGGGAAGGCCGAAGTGCCGGCCGCCCTCAAGGACATGGCCGCCCGCGTGGTCGAGCAGGGAAGTTCCCTGCTGATCTCCGAGGTGGGGAAGGACGAGACCTACGCGGCCATGGCCCGCGCCGCCGAACCGGTGCGGTCGGTGATCTGCCTGCCGCTCATGGTGCACCAGACGCCGATCGGGGTGATGACGATCCTGAACAAACAGGCGGGCACCTTCGATGGCGACGACCTGAAGCTGGCCGACATCATGGCCAACCAGGCGGCCATCGTGATCGAACAGGCGCGTCTGTACAACCTGGCCACGATCGACGGCTTGACCGGGCTGATCGTCCACCGGCACTTCCAGTCGAAGATCGAGGAGGAGTTCCGGCGGGCCAAGCGGTATGACAAGCCTCTGTCCATCATCATGACCGACATCGATCATTTCAAGAAGTTCAACGACACCTGGGGCCACCAGACCGGCGACCTGGTCCTGCGCGAGGTGGCCAAGTGCGTCCGGATGTCGATTCGCGACACCGACGTGGCCGCCCGGTACGGCGGCGAGGAATTCGCGGTGATCCTGCCCGAGACCGACGTGGAGGGCGCCGCCCAGTTCGCCGAGCGACTGCGGCAGAAGGTTGAAGCGGCCGTCTGCCAGGGTCCGAAGGGGCCCCTGAGCGTGACCATCAGCCTTGGCGTCAGCTCGGTGCCGCACAACAGCGTCGAGACCACCCAGGAGATGATCAAGGCGGCCGACGAAGCGCTCTACGCGGCCAAGCACGCCGGCCGCAACCGCTTCCAGGTGGCTCCCCCAGCCGAAAAGAAGGAATAGGAAGAGAAAAAGGAATCACCACAGAGGCGCAGAGATACAGCGGAGAGCAAGAAGGAAAGAGAAAAAGAGGAAGGATAAGGAAGAGAAACAGAAATCAGGAAGCGGAAGCGGAACAGGAAGAGGAAGAGGAAGAGGAAGAGGA
>CAZKPI010000799.1:267-2490 GCA_964554555.1 uncultured bacterium | reverse complement strand
CGGCCCCTGCCCCCCGCCGTGGCCTGGGCCTTCCCCCGCCCCCGGCCCGCGCGGGTGGCCGGGCCCGCCGAGTCGCCGCTGGCCTCCCGTCCTGACGTGGACGACCGGTCGGGGGATTTCTGGCAGTTCGTCCCCTACCAGGACGGCCAGGACAGCCGCCTGATCAACTGGAGCATCTCGGCCCGCACCGACGGCGAATGGGTGGTGGCCAACGCGGTGCCGCGCGAGGAGCCTCTGCGCATCTGGCTCGACACGGGCTCCCTGACGGCCGCCACGATCGACCCGTTTCTGGAACGGGTGAGTGCGTTGTTCCTGGCCGCCCGGGCGCACCAGACCAGCCTGTTCGCCTGGTTCGCCCCCGCCGGCGGCGAACCCACCTGGGTCGCCGCGCGGGAACCGGCCGGTTGTGCCCGCCTCCTGCGCTGGCTGGCCTGCCTGGAACCGGGACCGGCGGCCCCCCCGCCCGCCTCGCCGGAAGGGGCCGGTCAGCCGGTGGTTCGGGTGGGGCCAGACTCCTTCCGGCCGGAGGAAGGGTCGCCATGACGGCGCCGCCGGGCCCGGGCTGGGCCCTTCCCGGCCTGCGGGCGGCGAAGGGGGGGGCGCTGTCGGCCGCGGGGTTCCGGGCGACGGTGCTGACCGGGGTGGCCGCGGTGGGGTGCTTTTTGACCACCGGGTTCGCCTCCCGGTCGGCGGTCGCCATCATGGTTGTGGGGCTGGTGCTGGCCCTGCGGGGAAGGGGTTGTTCCGGGCTGGCCTGGCTGGTCCAGCCGGCCAGTCTCGCCTGGCTGGGGTGGTCGGTTTCCCACTGGAGCCGGGGAACCCCGGGGATCGTGGCGCTGACCGAGTTCGCCGTTGGGGTGATGGCCCTGCAGTGGGTGCTGGTGGCCGGGGACCGGCCGGCGCGGCATGCCCTGGTCCTGGCCGGAATGGTCGTCCTGGCGGTGGCGGCCATGAGCGTCAACTTCCTGTTCCCGCTGACGCTCCTGCCGTTCGTGTTCTTCCTGCTCCTCGCGCTGTGGGTCCTGGCCGAGCCGGCCCCCGATCCGGCGGGGCGGTCGGGGGTGTCGCCGGCGGCCTGGCCGGTGCTGGTCCGGGGCGGGCTGGTGTTCGTGGTCCTGTGGATCGGCATGTTCTATCTGATTCCCCGCCCGGACGTGCTGGGCATTGCCTCCGGGGCCGCGAAACAGCGCCTGCGCGGGTTTTCGGAAACCCTGCAGTTGGGGGAGGCCGGGGGCCTGGAGGACAACCCGATGGTGGTGATGCGGGTCCGGCCGGTGGTGGACGACCCGGCGCACCGCCGGCGGCTGGCGGCGCTCCGCAACACGGTCCTGCGCGGATGCAGTTTCCTCAGCTACCAGAAGGGCGCCTGGTCCCGCCAGGGCTATCACAGCCAGGGGATCAACCTGCGGAACCTGGGAGGGGAGCTGACCTTCCGGGGGATCCCCGGGGACACGCGGCCGGAGTTCGAACTCGAGATCCTGCTCGAGAGCATGGAACCGCCGATCCTGTTCCTGCCGGCGCATGCGGTCCGTCTGCGCTCGGGTCTGCGGTTCCTCTGGGCGGATGCCGACGGCACGCTGACCGTCCCGTTCCGCCGCGGCGGGGTCGAGGTCTACCAGACGCGGCTCCGGGTGGGTCCCCCCACGGTTCCGGACTTCCCGGTGGATGGGGCTTCCTTCCCTGCGTTCATCAGGCCTTTCCTGGACCCTGGGGACAGCAGTGCCGCCATCGCCGACCTGGCCCAGGAGGTGGCGAGCGGCGCGACCACCCTGCTGGCGGTGGCGAAGGCCTGCCAGAGACATTTGCAGGCCAATTGCACCTACACGGTGGAAGGCGAGAACGAATCGGTGCGGGACCCCGTCTCCAACTTCCTGTTGACCAGCCGCGCGGGGTCGTGCGAGCACTTCGCCTCGGCCATGGTGCTGATGATGCGGCACCTGGGACTGCCCGCCCGCCCGGTCAACGGCTACCTGCTGACCGAATGGAATGAGTACGGGGGATTCTTCACCGTGCGTCAGCGGGATGCCCACTCCTGGGTCGAGGTGTATTTCCCGGGCCAGGGCTGGATCCCCTTCGACCCGACACCCGCCGGCCGGCCCGAGCCGTCAAGGGGGTGGGCGGAATGGCTGGGGGCGGGCGAGTGGTGGGAATGGTTCGAGGGGTTCTGGTTCAACTACGTCTACCGTTTCGACCGGGACATCCAGATGGCAGGTTTTCGACGGT
>CAZKPI010000799.1:0-255 GCA_964554555.1 uncultured bacterium | reverse complement strand
GGGGTCGGGGACATGAGGGGCGCCGGCCTCTGGCGCCTGCTGGCCGGCCTGCTCGGGCTGGCGGCGGCCGCCTGGGCGATCCGGCGATGGCGGGGAGGCGGCCGGGTCCGGGGCGGATGGCTGCCCGGCTGGTACCGGGCGTTCTGCGCCGGCCTGCCCGTCGAGCGGTTGCCGTGGGAGACTCCGCGTGAATTCCACCGGCGACTGCGGGGACTGGACGTCTGGCCGGCGGACTGCGAACCCCTGCTGGCCGAC
>CAZKPI010000798.1:949-2491 GCA_964554555.1 uncultured bacterium | reverse complement strand
GGGACCGAAGGTGAGCGGGGTAACCCCTGCCATCGCCCCGGCCCCGCCGGAGTTCTGCAGGAGGAACTGGAAATACTCGCCCACCCGGGCCATCGCCGTGGCGGTTCCCTGCTGCTGGGCCTGCTGCAGTTGCAGCTTCGCCGAGTAGAACTCCGAGGACCCCTCGGGGGCGGTGGCCAGGTAGTCCTTAAGGTCGGCGATCGTCATGTCGAGGGCCAGGATGGGGTCGCGGAGGGAGGTCGAGTTGATCTGGTATTGACGCCCCGCCACCTCGGCTGCGGCCTTCGCCGCCAGGCGGGCGTATTCCTCAAGCGAGGCGTTCGCCTGGCCGGCGTCGAGTTCGTAGGTTTTCGTTTTCTTGCTGAAGATGCCGTCGCCGCTCTTGCTGACCGTGTATCCCGCCGTCCAAAACTGCAGGTCGCGGAGGAGTGTGGCCGTCTCCTTCGACAGGCCCACGGCCGACCGGAGCAGGGAGTCCCGCTCGGATTGGGCGCTGGAGACGCGGGTGTTGATGTCGGAGGCCTGGCCGACCACCTCCTGGCCATGGACCACGGTTCCCCCGAACAGGCGGCCGGGGGAGGTGATCCAGGACAGGGCGGCGCCCGCGGCGAGGTTGGTTCCCAGGGCGCCCCAGTTGATCGCGCCACCCTTCCCGATGACGGGCTTCAGAAGACCGCCCAACAGGCCTGACCCGCCACCGCCACCAGCAGCGCCGGCTGCCCCGCCGCCGCCGCCGAGGACCCCGGCGATCGAGCCGGACTGGCCGAAGATCGACGCCGTGATGCTGTTCGCCAGGCTCTCGACGACGACCCGTTTCATTCCCTGGCCCAGGGCCTGGAAGAAGTTCCCGCCCTCGAGGCCTTCGACCAGGGCGTCGTTGAAGACGCGGGAAAGGGGTTCCTCGATGACATCCCTGGCCCGAGTCTCAACCTCGGCAGGGCTCGGCTTTTTCCCTTCCCCGCGCAGCATCCATCCGACACCCATCATGTCGGTCATGCCCTTGGCGGCCTGCTCGGGCGTGAGGCTGGAAAGGTCCTCCCCGCTCCTGGCCCTGCCAGCAAACCCCGATACCACAGCGCGGGAAACCTCGTCCATGCGCCCGGCAAGCATCCCGGCCTCTGTTACACCGTCCTTCAGGCTGGCAGCGAACCCAGCGGCTGCAGCAGTCGCCGCCATAATCACCCGCTCGGCATCCTTGATGGAGTCGATGCCCTTCCCGCCCCACCCTTCGATCAGCTCGTCGGTGACGCTGCTGATGGCTTTTTCGAGGCGCTCCACCTCTGCCCGCTGGGCTTTGAGCGAGCTTTCCCCGGCCTTCCTGGCAGACTCGGCAGCCTTCTTGTAGTCGGCCTCGGCCTTGTCCAGTTCCTCCTTCGACGGGAAGAAGGAGTCGATCTCGGCGTCCTTTGCCTTCACAGCCGCTTCGGCAGCCTGCTGCGCCCGCTTCGCCACCCGCCCCTGGACCTCCTTGTCGAGGACGGAAAGCTCAAGACGCAGGGCGTAGAGTTGGTCCTGCCACTGCTTGATGGCAAGCGGTGTCCC
>CAZKPI010000798.1:0-939 GCA_964554555.1 uncultured bacterium | reverse complement strand
GCCGAAGTCGATGTTCTTCTGGAGGTTCTTGATCTTGACCCGAACCTCGGTCTGGCGCTCCTCGGCGGACAGGCCCAGGCCCGGCGTGTCATCCCCGTAGAGGAACGCCCCCACGCCACGGGCCGCGCTCCCAGGGACCTTGTTCAGGGCGGCGAACAGCTCGGTGGCCTTCTTCACGGCAGAGGTCAGAGCGTCGATCACCGGCGTGATCTCGACAGCAAGCTCACCCATCGTCCGCTTGAGCCCAGCAACTGAGAGGTCGAACCTCTTGAACTTGTCTGAAGCGGTGTCCCCCAGGTCGCCAATCATCTTGACGTCATCTGCGCCCTGGGCCAGGACAAGGCTCAAAAGCTCGGTTCTCCGCTGTAGCAGGCCTTCCGCATCGGTCGCCCTGGATAATTTCTCGGGGAGCAGACCAAGCTCCAGAAGAAGGCGGGGCTGGCCCTTCCCAATCGCCGTCACGATCTGGTCGAACACCTCGGAGGTTTCCCGGCCGAAGATTTTGGCCTTCGCCTCGGCCACCTTCCAGATGCGCCCGATCTCCTCACCAGACGTGGACACCCCGAGTTGCATGGACCGCATGGCACCGCGCACCAGGTCGGTTTCCCCCACCAGCCCGCGGGAGGCCTTCTTCATGCTCTGAAGCATGGAGTCGGCCATGACCCCGACCGACGCGGCATACCGTTGGAATACCTCGCGGACCTCGGCCCGCTTTGCCGCCTCCCGCGCCTCGTCAAAGGCCCGCTTGACCAGGCCGGCCGCTTTCTCGGCGATCGACGACCACGAGTCGATGGCCAGGCCCATGTCGCGGGAGGAGGTGATGAAGTCCTTCCCGGCCTCGGAAGCAGCTTTCCCGGTATCGACGAGGCTCCCCTGCACCTGGCGCAGGACGGCTTCCGCTCGCTGGGCGTCGGTCTCGATGACGATCCGGACAGCGTT
>CAZKPI010000797.1:0-2491 GCA_964554555.1 uncultured bacterium | reverse complement strand
AGCCCCCCGCCACCTGGCGGCGCTTCCCGGCCAAGGCCGCGCTGGTCGAGGCGCGCAAGCTCCGCCAGAACGCCAAATGGAACGACCTGCAAAGCCTGCTGCAGGAGAACCCCGAGGCGGGGGCCACCCCCGAAGGTCTGGGCATGTTGATCCAGTGTCAATTGAACGGCAAGAAGGTCAATTACCTGGAGGTGAAGAACAAGGCCGGCCAGCTTCTGGAGAAGGCCCCCGATGACCCATGGGGCAACTGGGGAATGGCGGAAGCCCTGGCCAACGCGAAGAAACCGGACCTGGCCAAGGCCCTCCAGCACCTCGCCAAGGCCCGCGCGGCCAAGGACGGCCCCCCCGGGCTGGCCATGCGGTATTACACCCTGTGGGCGAAGAAGAACTGGCTCTTCCTGCTTCTCGGGCTCGGCGGGCTGGCCGCCGGCGTCGATGCCGTCCGCAAGAAACTCAAGAAGAAGGCGGGCGCCGAGGGCGCCATCCCCGGAGTGGACAGCGCGGTCACCGACGCCGCGGCGACCGCCCCGGCCGGGGAGGCCGCCGCCGGGCCCGCCGCCGCCCAGCCTTCGGCCCTGCAGAAACTGAAGGACAAGGTGGTGCCGCTCATCACCGCCCTCCTGGCCCGGATTCGGCGGAAGCCGGCCGCGGCTTCGCCGGCGGCCGGGACCCCCGCCCCCGAAGCCGGCCCGGGGACGGAAGAAGGGTCTGCCCCGGCCGAGGCCGGTGCAGACACCACAACCGCGGCGGGCGAGGGGGAAGAAACAGCCGGGGAAGCGGCGCCGGAAGGCGAGGGTGAGGCGGGAGACGAGGTCCCGGTGGAAAGCTCCGAACCAGGGGAAGACGGGGAGGTTGCCGACGAAGGCACGGCCGAAGACACCGTCGACGGCGGGGAAGGCGAGGCCGGCGGCGAAGAGGGCTCCGCAGAAACGGAAGGCGGGGAAGACGGCGCCGCCACCCAGGAGGGGAAGGCTCCCCCCGAAGGGTGAACGCCCGCCCCAGGCGAGACTCTGGCGTGGCGCCAGAAGCCTCGAGAGTTTCAGGCGGGTGAAGGGGCGAAAGGTGCCAAGGCCTTCTGGCGCGGCTTGCCCTTGTCCACGTCGATGCCGGGGGAACAGGCCGCAGAAAGGGTCCCCTCGAATCGACGGGGAGATACGCGAATGACGGCCGGAAGATGCTTCCGGGGGTCTGGACGTCCGAGACAGGCAGGGGATGGTGGACTACCCAGCCCGGTTTCCGTCTGACCGGGGGCACGCGGAGCCGTCAGACCGGAAATTCCCGCACCAGAAACGCCTCGATCTGCTGGTTCTTTCCCCGGACCGTCCGGAAGGGCAGTCGCTCACCGGCCCAGGGCGGGCCCGCCAAGGCCAGACTGCCGGCCGCGATCACCACCTGGGAACCCCCGGTCACCTGAGCAAGACAGGCGAGGCGTGAAGCCAGGTTGACCGGGTCGCCGACCACCGTGTGGTCGAGCCTGACCCGGCTGGCGCCGATGATGCCGGCGATGACCGTGCCGGAATTGACCCCCGCGGCGATCGACAGGTCGAGCCCGCGGCTGGCCCATTCCCGGCGGGACCGGCCGATCGCGGCGAGGGCCCGGGCCACCGCAGACCGCCCGCCGTCGGCCGGGTCGTGGGGGAAGACCAGCATGATCTTGTCGCCGATGACCTTGTCGATGTCCCCGCCGGCGGCGGCCACGGCTTTGCTGACGATGTCGAGATGGGCCTCCAGGAGGAGGAACACCTCGCCTGGTTCCCGGGTCCGCTGGTATTCGTCGAACCCCGCGAGGCTGGAGAACACGATGGTGACGTCGGTGGTGCGCCCCTCGCCGGAGCGGATGTCGCCGCCCGTCTCCAGGATCGTTTCCCGGACGGAGCGCGAGACGAACCGCCGCAGGATCGATCCTTCCCGCAGGCCCCGCACCATCTGGTTGAACACCACGGCGAGGGAGCCGAACTCATCCTCGCGATCGAGGTCCAGGCGGGTGTCGAAGCGGCCCGCGGCCACCTGCTGTACGGCGGCGAACAGTTCCCCGAGCGGTTTCTGGAAGGACCATCCGGCGATCGTGGCCAGGGCGAGGGCGAAGACGAGCGAGGCCGCCAGCCACGCCGCGGCCCGCCCGTTCAGCCGCCGGCGGTCCTCCTCCAGGAACGAGGTGCCGCGCGACCCGGCCAGGACGCCGTTGGTATACCGGCCGGGCATGGCCTCCACCACCGGCCGGTCCGGGTCCCCCCCGTCGATGAGGCGGGAGTTGACCCCCGTGAAATGCGCATTGCGGCTCATCTCCGCCAGCACCCGATGCCGGGCGTGGATGTCGGCCCAGGTCCCGATCACCGGGGAGACCCGGTGCCGATAGCCGTTGAACGCCATCAGGTAGCGGCCGGTGGCGGGATCCTGGCGGGCGGGGAGACAGGCCCTGAGGAATCGGTGGTCGAGGGTCTCCCGGTTCCAGAACCAGTTGGCCAGCATCCAGAGCCGCCCCCGCCAGGTG
>CAZKPI010000796.1:0-2494 GCA_964554555.1 uncultured bacterium | reverse complement strand
AACGAACGGGCCGGCGGTCAATGGGCCTGGTCCCGTGGTCAGGGGATTGGAATTCGTCAGGCCGACAGCGGACAGGTCGATGTTGGCTTGCCCGGTATCATTGGAGACCATTCCCTGGCTGAAAGCGACCGCTTGTCCGAGCCGGACGGGATTCCCGGAGTAGTTGGCACCATCGACCGTTGCGGTGATGATTCCGCTGCGTTCGGGATAGATTGTGTCCAGGGAGATGGTGCCATCGGTGTAACTCACCGTTCCGCTGGCGTTTCCGAGGAGGAAGGTTATTGCATAGTTTCCATCCGCGGTTCCTTGGGGAATCAACCAGTTGTTGCAAACCGCGGAAAAGGAAGCACCTCCCAACGGGACGACCGTCATGGCCTGGAGGGGCCCTCCGAAAGGAAGGAGATTGACCCAGGCGTTGTTGGGGGTCATATCACTTTCGAAGAGAACCGTGAAATTGATCCTTTCCCCGATGGCCCCAACTCCATCCGCGTAGCCGGGGAGTTCCGATACCACGGTTCCATAGCCGTCCGTTCCCACGGGGGGGGCCGCCCAGACAGAAGGTGCCATGGCAAGCCAGAGCAGGAAAACAACTCCGAGGGCCCTTTGGCACTTGAGAGGCGGTCCAAACATAACGATTCTCCCAGCAAAAGAATGCTTATGAGTCGTTTCACCCTATCGGGAGGTGTAGGAGAATTCGTTAGGCCCTCTCGAAAATCGGGGCGGGGGATTGAGAAGGGGGATCCTCGGAAGGGCGGGGATGTGGTAGACTTGGGCCCATGACGCACCTGGAAGAGATGGTCGGGCGGGTGGTGGGGGTCGATCCGCGGCTTCTCGAGGAACCCGAGGACCTGGCCGCCCTGACGCTGGGGGCCCGGCATGACCAGGCCCTGTCGTTCTTCACGACGGCCACCCAGCGCCTGGTGACGGTGGCCACGCCCGAGTTCGGGGCGGGGCCCGACCGCATCCTGGTCGAGCGGGTTCCCCCCATCTCCCAGCCCCTGCCCGGCGACGGCTGGAAGATCGAGAAGGGCTTCCTGCACGTGCCGGGCGGGAAGCGGTACGACCTGACCGCGGTGGCCCGGCATCCGACCATGGGCCTGACGATCGTCCGCGATTTCCCCGGGCACATGCGCGGGGCGCTCGCCCGGCACACCCGCAAGGCCTGGCCGGAGCTGGAGCGGCGCCTGCACGATCTGGGGGGGGCCCTGAAGAAGCACCTCACCGAGGAGGTCGAACTGCCGATCCTGCGGGTCATCGGGTTCGGCCCCGGCGCTTTGCCCGTCGGCGACATGGCCCTGTGCGGCCTTCTGCTGACCGGGCGCGCCCTGGGCATGGGCCGCGCGCCCGTCCACTGGCTGACCCGGTTGAGCATGGAGGTGCGGCGGTTCCAGCACCGCACCACGCGGTTCGGGGCGGCCTACCTCAAGTTCGCCCTCGAGGGGCGCACCACCGCCGCCCAGGAGACCTTCTTCCGCGCCATGGCCCGCGATTTCGAGGGGGCGGTCGAACTGGCGGTCGAGGGCATCGCCCGCGAGCGCGACGCCTCCGGACCGGGATTCCTGGTCGGGGTGCGGGTGGCGCTCGACATGATCCGGGCCGACGTCTTCGCCATCCCAGTGGGGGCGGCTCCGGCCGCCTGAATCCGCCCGGCGGGTCCACCGTTTCCCCCCATGGCATCATCTTGTCAGACGCCGCCGATTCCGGTAGATTGACCACGGCCGGTCGCCCGGCCGAGCATGCAAAGGAGTTCACGATGAACAAGCGCATCCTGGGGATCCTGTTCCTGGCCGTGTTCGGCCTGTTCTGCGCGGCGGCCTCCGCCGAAGAGGGCTGGCTCGACAATCTCGACGTCGCCATCCAGCAGGCGGCCGCCGAGAAGAAGCTGGTGCTCGTCGACTTCACCGCCACCTGGTGCGGCTGGTGCACCAAGCTGAAGGAAGAGGTCTTCGAGAAGGACGAGTTCACCCAGTACGCGGCCGACAAGTTCGTGCTGGTGGCCATCGATGCCGACAAGAACCGCGAGCTGGTCGACAAGTACGGCGTGTCCGGCTTCCCCACCATCGTCATCCTCGACGGCGAGGGGAAGGAACTGCACAAGATCGTGGGCTTCAAGACCCTCGACGCCTTCCTCGGGGAGTTGAAGACTCTCGAAGGCGGCAAGTAACCGGTTCTTTCGCGAGATCGCGCCCCCCCTGACACGTCCGGTCGGGGGGGCGCACCTTTTTAGACCCTCACCACAGAGACACAGAGTTAGGCAAGAGAACAGGAGGAGAAGAACGAAAGGAAGGAACCGTTAGATATCCGCCATGACAGAGGCGAAGATGATCATGCGGGTCTCTTATTTTGGAGTAGCAGGGTTCCCCATTGGGCCAATCCTGAAAAATCCCATCCGGCTCTCTTTGGTGGTGAACCCTCCTTCATTCTTCACTCCTCCTCTCATACCCTTTTCCTCTCTGTGCCTCTGTGTCTCTGTGGTGATTCTTTTTTTCTCTTT
>CAZKPI010000795.1:736-2502 GCA_964554555.1 uncultured bacterium | reverse complement strand
GCCCGTTCCCCCGCCCCTGCCGTCAAAGCCGGCCGGCCGGCCGCCGCCGAACGCGACGCCATCGGGATCTGCAGGTCCCTGACCACCCCGGCGAGTTTCCGGGCGGCCAGGAACATCAGCACCTGTGCTGGCCGCAGGTCGCCCAGGGTCAGCCCGAACTGCCGCAGATAGGCCAGCAGGCCCCCGGCCGAACACCCCGGTGAGGCCGCGGCCGCCCCGGCAGGCGGCGCCCGCCTTCCCCCGACTGCTTCCCGGGGGGTGAAGGGTTCCCCGACCACAGAGCCTTCGAACCCGCGGACCGGCGCCGGGAAGGCGCGAGCCTGCGGCATTACAGGAGCAGTTCCCGGGCCGGCTGGTTGAGCCGCCGCTGGTGGTACTGCATGTGCCGGACCAGGCCCTGCTTCAGCTCCGCCACGTCCTGGTGACGGGGGGCGATGGTGTCGAGCACCCGCTGGACATGGTCGAAGTGCACCTCGCCGGGCGTGGTGAGCCGGAACATCAGCATCAGCCTCTGCAAAAACGAGGTCACCGGAAGTTCGCGGCCACTGCGGGCCCGCTCGCACACCTGCTCGGCCAGCCGGTTCGCCTCCACCAGCTCGTCGACCAGCGCCAGCTCCTCGCGGGGCAGGCTCTGCACCGTCTCCTCGAACGCGGCGTCGAAGAGCCTGCCCTGCACGCCCGCGGTGTCCAGCATGGGCACCAGGTACCGCAGGTCGCGCAGATCGCTGACCTCCACCTGAAACCGGCCGCGCAGTAGGGCCGCGGCGTTGAGCAGGAGGCGGGCCTTGGCATAGGTGCGGGGGCTCACATAGACTTCCGGCCCCTCCTGCGCGGCCGCCTGCTGGTTGGCTTTGGCAACGTATTTCCTGATCACCAGGTTCTTCAAAAACAGCACGTGGGGCGGGGCCTGCACGCTCACCCGCTCACTGCGCCCCTGCACGATGTCGGCGAGAAAGGCCAGGTCAGCCAGGGGAACCTGTTCGTCACCCGGCACCGGGTCGTCCCACCGGCCGCACGAGCGGCCAAAGGCCTCATCGATCATTTGCAGGGAATACGGATCGAAGCGGGGGTCGACATACGCCCGAAAAAGGAAGCGGTCGAGGACCGCGGCCGTGATCTCGGTGACCCGCAGATAGTTCGCCGCCGCGATGCCCGTGTGCAGGGCCGCTTCGACCTGCTGACGGCCCTTCTTGAACCAGCGCTCGTTGAAGATGCCCAGCAGGGACCGCAGAACCATGTCGTTGGCATCGAAGAACTCGTCGATGAAGGCCAGGTCGGAATCGACCAGGGAACCCGCCACGTTGTGGACGATGTTCCCCTGCTTCATCTCCTCGATGATGACCGGTCCGACGACCTCCTCGGCCAGGGTGCCCTTCGACATCTGCAGGTCGAAGACCCGCGCGCCGCTGATGCGCCGGAAGACCAGCCGGGCGAACATCGTCTTGGCGGTGCCGGGACGGCTGATCAACAGCAGGTTTTCCCGGGTCAGCAGGGCATACATGGTCTGGATGAGAAGATCTTCACCGCCGACCACCTCCCGTTCCAGTCCGGAGAAGACACGGCGCACGCGGCCAGCGGCCGCGACCGGGTCGCCGGAGTCACGTTCACGCCGTTGGGCCGGGGAGAGGGGCTGGACACAGCTGTGATAGAAAGTGGGTATCATGACAGCCTCGCGGTCCCCACGGCGGCTGAAGGGCGCCCCGCCCCGCCGCCCGGTGGGGTTTCCCACCCCTCGGGGTGGGGCCCTGATTCTACCTCCGGAATGC
>CAZKPI010000795.1:0-708 GCA_964554555.1 uncultured bacterium | reverse complement strand
CCCCGCATTCCCCGGGTCCCATGACCCTGTCGGATGAATCCGCTTTCCGGCTGGCCGGCACCCGTCGGCCTTGATCTGAAGCGCGTTCGCCAGGGAACCGAACCTGCGGGACAGCCGCCGCGGAACCGGCGTCCCAGCCGGCCGGCGAACGCCTCCGGGGGCCGGATCGCGTGGCCGAACTGGTCGAAGAACCTCTGCTGGCCCTCGGGCCCCTTCATCTGATGCCACCGGCCGCGCCGCCGCACCGGGTTGCGGAGGCGGACCATCTCCCGCCCCTCCAAGGTCTCGGGAGGACCGGTCTCTGGACCACGACCCCATCGTCAGGGGGTCGGAAAGACCCTCTGCCGCGAAAGACCGCGAGAATCCCCCGTTCCCCCCATCGCCAGCGGACCGTCAGTCGGCCGGGGCCGCGGGCACCACGCATTCGAAGGGAAGGGGGATCGCCCCGGCCTCGATCATCGAATGCGACCCGCCCCCGATCACCCCGACCGCCAGGGCCCGGCCGCCCAGCCAGGCGGCCAGGTCGTCGAGGAGCCCTCCCGGGTCGAGCAGGTCCGGCCACGACAGCCCGTGACCGGTCGCGGCGGTCGGCCCCGCACCGGGGGCCGCCGCCGGGCCCGCCTTCCCCGACAGCGGAATCTCGATCCGCGTCCGCGTCTCGGTCTCGGCGCCGATCGTCTTCCGGTTCCTGACCATGGCCACCAGCGC
>CAZKPI010000794.1:1616-2508 GCA_964554555.1 uncultured bacterium | reverse complement strand
CTCCGCCTTCACTCTACTCAGGTTGGAAAGCCAGGTCAACCGGTTCGGGCAGGACGCAGGAATTCTCACTCAGCGATCCCATGCTTCTCCGATGAACAGTGATTCCCGAAGGCAATGGCCCCATCGGCAAATCAGACCGATGTTGCCCGGAAACCAGCTTCAGATCATATGGTGAGAATTGCTGGGCAGGACGGGCGTTGTGGTATCCTTCCATGGAGCGGCCCGGACGGGCGGAAAGAGGATGATGGAGGGGAAACCATGGAGGTGTGGAGGTCAGCCATGCGGTCTTCGAGGTTCTGTCTGTTTCTTGGCGGGCTGGGCATTCTGTTCCTGGTCCTGTGGGCACCTGCCGTCTGTCCGGCGGCGGTCTTCGCCGAGGATGTCCTGATCCTTTTTGAGGATGGAGTGCGGGTGACCGACGATTCGGTGATCCATCTGGGCAAATGGACCGAAACCTGTGTCTGCCGAGGGGGCGTCGGCATCATCGGACAACAGGACCTGGAGCGGACCTTCGCCCGGACTTCAGAAGTTCTGGTACAAACTTCCCAGGAATGGTGGAATTCTCTCTCCAAGGAACGCCGGGACGAAATTCCCACCCCCAATTACCGGAAGGATTATCTCGACCCCATCCTGGCCAAAACCCTGTACTCGGTGACCATCACGTTCCCCCCCTCGGAAGGCGGGGCGCCGCCGGACCATCCTGAGATGACCGGCGCCCGGATCGGTGTTCCCCGGATCTTTCGCGTGGATCTGAAAAAGAAGATCGCCGAGGAGATCGCCGAAACGGCCCTGACCGAAGAGGAAGCCCTCCGGGTCGGTGATGCCAGGAGAGTCCACTCGTATTGATCCCTGTGCCCATGCGGCCGCGAACCCCGCCCGGGGCGGCCTGGGG
>CAZKPI010000794.1:241-1606 GCA_964554555.1 uncultured bacterium | reverse complement strand
CCGGCCAACGAGGCCGGGAAGGAAGTCTCTGACCCATGCCCCGAGCAGGTTGGCCCGCAGGCCGTGCCTGGATCAAGACTCCGCCGGTCATCGGGATTGGAAGCCGGTTGAAAAAGCCGCGTGAGAGGATGAGAAACCCTCCCTGGAGGCCGCCAGGCAAAGGACGGCCCGAGCCGGCGGCCGCCGGGCGGCGGCCGTTTGCCCGGGCGCGAAGCGGGGGCGGTGTACCGCCCCCCGTGGTACCACCGGCGTGGAGCCGATTCCCTGTCGGCCGTTTGCCTCCCCAGGAAGGCCTGACCCTGACCGAGATCGTGGTGGCCGTGTTCCTGCTGGCCATGATCGTCACCCCCCTGATGCAGTCGTTCAGCCAGTCGCGGGCCCTCACCCAGCGCCAGATCCATCAGGAGGTCGCCTTGAAGGCGGCCGAGGGCCTGCTCAACCAGATACAGGGCGTCGAGTTCGCCTGGCTGGCGGCCCCGCCGGCCGGGGCCAGCCTTCCCTTCCGCCTCGAACTGCCCGGCGGCATCGCCCTGCGCACCACCCTGCCGCTGGCCGGAAAACCGGCCCGGGGCAGTGTCGACTTCACCTACGGCCAGACTCCATTCCGGCTCACCATGGCCACCGAAAAGGTCTTCCCCAAGCCGGCGGTCGGGCCGCCCCCCTTCTGCTTCACCTACCTCAACGATCTGAACCGCATTGCCACCTATCCCTGCCCCGACAACTTCCTGATGGTCGAAGCGCTTGTCGAGTTCCGGTCAGGTCTGCAGACCGCCTCCGTCCTTCTGCGCTCAGCCAAATCGGATTGAGGAGGGGAAGGGAATGACGCGGCGCCGGGCGGGAGCAGGTGGGCGGGGAACCTGCTTGCGGCACCGCCGCCGCGGGTTCGCCCTGGCCATGGTCATCACCCTCAGCATCGCCCTGCTGGGGCTCATCGGCGTCCTGTCCTTCAACAACCGGTCGCAACGGGCGACCCTGGCCATGCTCCACGACCAGGCCCGCGCCCTGGCCGCCGCCCAGGGAATGATGCGGCTGGCTGTCGCCAAATTCCGCGCCCTCCGGTCGGAGTTCTACCACCTCGAGACCCTGCCCGCCGCCCGCAAGGCCGATTTCCTGCGGGCCTGGCTGGCCGACTTCGACGCCGGGGCCGCCACCTCGCCGGCCCGCATCCTGCGCGACCGGCTCGGCTGTGACGACGTCGGGGTGGCCTCCTTCACCCGCCTCGTCTTGGTCGAAACCGGGACCGAGTACCACCGGGACATCCTGAAGATCGTCGCCTTCGGGGTGGCCAGCGGCCAGCGCCGCACCATTGAAGAAATGATCGAGCTCCGGTCGACCGCCCCGTAGGAGGGTCATGATGCGCTTCAC
>CAZKPI010000794.1:0-231 GCA_964554555.1 uncultured bacterium | reverse complement strand
TGCCTGCGGACCGGCCTTGGCCTTGGTTCCGACCCGCCGTCATGGCGGTCGGGCCTTCCCCTGGGCTCATCGGCATGGCCCCCTCCCGCGGCCAGGGACCTGCGGCACCGGTCACCGCGGGCCAGCGGCTTCCCCCAGGACCATTCACCACGGCATGAGCCTCCGCGGTCGCGGCTTCACGCTGTTCGAGATCCTCGTGGTGACCGGCCTGGCCGCCCTGGTCCTCGGCTC
>CAZKPI010000793.1:0-2510 GCA_964554555.1 uncultured bacterium | reverse complement strand
GGCTGGCGGCGGAACCTCCCGTTTCCCGCGACGCCAAGGCCCCGCCCCGGACCCCGGGAAACCGGCTCTCCATCCGGGTCGCATCTTGCCAGCCCCCGGGATTTGTGCTAGGGTGTGGGCGTTCGAGTCACACCTGCGTCCATAGGGGCGTCGTCAAGCGGTAAGACACATGCCTTTGGAGCATGCATTCCCAGGTTCGAATCCTGGCGCCCCTGCTGAAGCCAGACGCGTGGAGCCTTCCCTCCCACGTGTCTTTCTTTTTTTGGCGCCGGTCATCCCGGCCGCCACCACCCACCGGAGGAACCCATGCCCACTTCCCTCTCCGCCCTGATCCTGGCGGCCGGCAAGGGCGTCCGCATGAAATCGGCCCTGCCCAAGGTGATGCACCCGGTCCTGGGACGCCCCATGGTCCAGTACGTCGTCGAGGCGGTCCGCCGCGTCGGCGCCGACCCCGTCCACGCCGTCATCGGCTTCGGCCGCGAGCACCTCGTGACCGCCCTGACCCCGCTCGGGGTGCGGTTCGTCGAGCAGACCGAACAGCTGGGAACCGGCCACGCCGTGCAGTGTTTTGCCCGGGCCTGTCCCCAGCCCCCGGCGCGCCTGCTGATCGTCTGCGGCGACACCCCGCTCCTGTCGGCGGCCACCCTGCAGGCCATGGTCGATCTCCACGAGCGCGAGAAACCCGCCCTGACCATGATGACCCTGCACATGACCGAGCCGGGCAGTTACGGCCGCATCCTCCGGGACCGCCACGGCCAGGTCACCGCCATCCGCGAGGCCAAGGACTGCACCGAGGCCCAGCGCGCGGTGAAAGAGGTCAACCTGGCGGTCTACCTGTTCGAGGGAAAGCCGCTCTACGACCGCCTGTTCACCCTTTCCAACCAGAACCGACAGGGGGAATACTACCTGACCGACCTCGTCGAGAAGCTGACCGCCGATGGTCTGCGCGTGCTGACCGTCACCGAGCGGGACGAGACTTCCACCCTCGGCATCAACAGCCGGGCCGACCTGGCCCTGGTGGCCGGTCTCCTGAAAGACCGCCTGCTCCGCGACCACATGGCCAACGGCGTGTCGGTGCTCGACCCCGCCCAGACCTGGGTCGAACCGGACGTGACCATCGGCCCCGAGACCGTCGTCTGGCCCGGCTCCGTCCTCACCGGCCGCACCAGCATCGGCCCCCGCTGTGTCATCGGTCCCCACGCCGTGCTCCACGACACCCGCCTGGGAGGCGGGGTGACCGCCGCCTGCTGTCACCTCGACGGGGTCGAGGCGGCCGACGGCACCGTCATCCCCCCCTACACCACCCGCACCGGGCCGCGGCCATGAGCCGAAGCCCCCACCCGGAACGAAGGGAGTCCCACCCCATGGTCAACAACGGCAACGTGAAGATCTTCACCGGCACCGCCCACCCCGAACTGGTGGCGGAAGTCGCGTCGTTTCTGGGCGTCACGGAAGGCCGGATCTTCCACACCTCCTTTTCCGACGGCGAACTCTACTGCCGCATCGAGGAGTCGGTCCGGGGCCGCGACACGTTCATCATCCAGCCCACCTGTTCGCCGGTCAACGACAACCTGATGCGCCTGCTGATCGTCATCGACGCCCTCAAGCGGGCCTCAGCCGGCAACATCACCGCGGTGGTCCCCTACTTCGGCTATTCGCGCCAGGAGAAGAAGAGCATCGGCCGCGAGCCGATCACCGCCAAGCTGGTGGCCAACCTGATCGCCACGGCCGGGGCCAACCGGCTGATGACCGTCGACATGCACGATCCGGCCATCCAGGGGTTCTTCGACATCCCCGTCGACCACCTGTCGGCCGAGCGAATGCTGTCGGAGCATTTCAAGAAGCGGGACCTGGCCAACACCGTCGTCGTCTCGCCCGACACCGGCGGCGTCCACCGCTCGCGGGCCTTCGCCAACCGTCTCCACCTTCCCCTCGCCATCATCGACAAGCGCCGGCCGGAGCCCAACCAGGCCGTCATCATGAACGTCATCGGCGAGGTGTCGGGCAAGGACGTCATCATCCTCGACGACATCATCGACACCGCCGGCACTCTCGTGAAGGTGGCCGAGGTGCTGGTCTCGCGCGGCGCCAAGCGCATCTCCGCCTGCTGTACCCATGCGGTGCTGTCGGGCAACGCGGTCGACCGCATCCTCAAATCGCCGGTCACCGAGATCATCGCCACCACCTCGATGCCCCTCCCGCCCCACAAGCGGCAGGCCTGCCGCCTCGAGGTCCTGTCGCTGGCCCCCCTGATCGGGGAAGCCATCGAACGCATCTACAAGAAGCAGTCCGTCAGCGAACTGTTCTCCTGACACCGCCGGAGGAACCCGCATGAACCGTCCGCGCCGCCTCGGCCTCGCCATCCTGCTGTTGGCCGTCCTGGCCCTCACCCTGAGCGGGTGCAAGAAACCCCGCTCCCAGACCGCCAACCCCGACCAGCCGAACAAGCCCCCCCGCTCGGAGCGCCCTCCGCGCACCGCCGGCCTCGGCCCCTCGTGGGAACAGAACGT
>CAZKPI010000792.1:2278-2511 GCA_964554555.1 uncultured bacterium | reverse complement strand
CCGGGCCGGGGTGACGGCCGACCGGAGGCGGGGAAGGCCGGCCGGCCGCCGCCGCGGCCGGAGGGAAACGCCGGATTCGCGCACGGCAGGGGCGGCCTCCCGCGGCGGAGGAACAGGGCCGGCAGGACGGGCCGGGGCGGGCGGACGGTTGTTCAGATGCGTTTCAGCCAATGATCCTTCTCCCGGGCGTAGGGGATGCGTTCCGAGATCATCCATTCGAGGAGCAGGAGCAG
>CAZKPI010000792.1:0-2189 GCA_964554555.1 uncultured bacterium | reverse complement strand
TCGTTGGCGGTGCTGACGTCGGAGGCGCGGAAGTATTTCGCGCCGGTCTCCTTGGCGATCTTCTTCAGCACCGTATCGTCGAGCTTGGTGACCACCCGTTCGCCGCGCCAGGTCTTGTACTGGATGGTACCCCAGACGTCGCGTCCGACCGGCAGGTAGGACCCTTCCCGGCTTCCGATGCCGACCGTAAAGACCGGCACCCCTTTGCGCTTCGCTTCGGCCACGGCCCGGTCCAGCCGCTCCTTGTCCTGGTCCTCTCCGTCAGAGATGAGGACGATGACACGCGACTGCGAGGCGGTGAAATCGAACCGGTCGAGGGACGTCTCGATGGCGCCGGCGAGGTTGGTGCCCTGTTTCGTCAACAGCGACGGATCGACCCGTTCGAGGAAGGTCAGGAAGGCGTTCTTGTCGAGGGTCAGCGGGCACTGCACCATGGTGTCGCCGGCGAAGGCGATCAGGCCGATGCGGTCCTGGCGCAGACCTTCGAGCATTTTGGCGACCAGGAAGCGGGCCACGTGCAGGCGGGTGTTCCCCTCGACATCCGGGGCCAGCATCGACTGCGAGACGTCGAGGGCGACCACGAGGTCGAGAGCCTGGCCGAGCACCGCCTCCTCGACGACGTCGCCCTGCGGGCGGGCCAGGGCGATGCCGAACAGCAGAAGGGCGGCGCCGATCAGCCCCCACTTGACCACCGGCCGGCGGGTCGGCTGGTGGCCGGCGATGCGCCCGAGCATGGGGGCGCTGGCGAAGGCGGCCCGCCGGCGCCGCAGGTCGGCGACCAGGACGCCGATCAGGAGGGCGGCCCAGCCCAGCGCCAGGGCGGTCAGCCAGAAAGCGGCGGGGTCGCGGAACATCAGAACACCCTCGCAAACACGCGCCCGCGCAGGTACATCTCGCACAACAGCAGGGCGAAGGCGGGCAGTAAAAAGAGCGGGAACCGCTCGGAATACTGGACGGTGCGGCTGACGTCGATCTTCCCCTTCTCGAGCTTGCCGATGGTCTGATAGATCTTTTCCAGAGCCTGGTTGTCCGTGGCGCGGAAATACTGGCCCCGGGTGATGTAGGCCATGTCCTTCAGCAGTTGCTCGTCGATCTTCGGGATGTAGAGACTGCCGTCGGGGTTGCGGGCGAACTGGCGTCCCATCGGGGTGTCCATCGGGATGGGAGCCCCCTCGAGACTGCCGACGCCGATCGTGTAGACGCGCACACCGCGGTCGCCGGCGATCTTGGCCGCCTCCAGCGGGTCGACGACCCCGGCGTTGTTCTCGCCGTCGGTGAGCAGGATGACGATCTGGTCCCGCTTTTCCCCCGGGGCCTTCTTGAACTTGTAGACGGCGTTGATCAGCGCGTCGCCGATGGCGGTGCCGTCGGCCTTCAGCATGCGCAGGTCCGAGCGCCGCAGGAGTTCGGTCACCACGCCGTAGTCCATGGTCAGGGGGCACTGCGTCAGCGACAGGCCGGCGAAGACGACCAGGCCGATGCGGTGGTCCTGCAGGCCGGTGATGAACTTCTCGGTGATCGCCTTGGCCGCCTGCAGGCGGGTGGGCTTGAAATCCTCGGCGGCCATACTGCCCGACACGTCGATGACCAGCATGATGTCGATGCCCTGCCGGTTGACCTCCTCGCGCTCGATGCCCCACTGGGGCCGCATCAGGGCCAGGATGGCCAGCGCCAGCACCACCGCCCGCAGAAGGTCGGGCAGGAACAGCAGGCGCGCCCGCCAGGTGGTGCCCGCCTCGATGGCCTGCTTGGCCAGGGGGAACCGGACCCCGCCCTTCTTCAGCGCCCCCAGCACCACCGTCTTGTAGGCGAGCACCAGGGGCAGGAGGGCGAACAACAGCAGGAACTCCGGGCTGTGCCACCTCATACCCGCCAGTCCCCCCGCAAAAGGAGTTCACGCACCCGATGGTACAATGCATCGAGCGGCTGGCCCGCCAGCGACCCGCGGGCGTACCGCACCTCATCGCACACGCCGAGAAGTTCGTCCGACCTCGTCACCAGCGAGATGGGCACCCGGTTCCGCCGCAGGTCGCCCAGCAGTTCGTCGGTGGTCGCCGCCCGGCCCAGCCCGAGGCCGAACTGGTCGTGCAGAAACACCTTCAAAATCAGCGAGACCCGCTCACAGACGTCCTTCAGACGGGCGGGATCCCAGACCGGGGAGGCCCGCAGGCGGTCGAGAGCCTTGAGCG
>CAZKPI010000791.1:0-2514 GCA_964554555.1 uncultured bacterium | reverse complement strand
GCGCGGCCGCCTCGGCGGCCAGAACAGCGCCGCCACGGGGGCGGCGGGGGGGGGAGACCCTGCCAGGCGGACGGACAAGGCCAGCCGCTGGACGAACAAGGGGAACAGGGCCCGGCAGTCGGCGGCCAGCCTCTGCAGACGCTCGGCATAATAGGAGGCGAGCGGCCCGGGCAGGCGGCCGACGCCTTCGATGGCCGTTTCCAGACGGGCCAGGCGGGCCAGGATCTCCCCTTCGACGGCGGGATTGGCCAGCGAACCGGTCCCCGGTTCGTCAGTCAGGCCGCGCTCGAGGAAGCCCTTGACCTGTGACAGCTCGTCGCGCAGGGCCAGGTAGGTCCGGATGTCATCCAGTTCCTGGGCGCGGCCTGCGGCAGAGACCAACAGCGCGGCCAGGAGCAGGCCGCCGATGGCCAGGGACAGGCCGCGGAAAGGGGCGTTCGGAAAAAGGCGGTGGTTCATGGCATGACTCTCAGTGGGGAATGGTGAATTCGTCGGGGATTTCCTGGGGGGCGGGGGAAATGGGGGCCTGCACCAGGCCTCCGGAAATGACCATTTTCATGGCTTCCTCGATGCCCAGCTGGGTATCGACGACCTGGGTGCGGTCGATCAGGATCAGGAAGCCGGAAGTGGGGTTGGGGGTGGTCGGGATGAATACCGAGACCATCCGCTTGTCGCTGATCCCGGGGGCAGTCGACCAGACGGCGTGGTCGTTGGTGACGAACCCGATCATCCAGACTTCCCGGCGGGGATACTCGACCAGCACCACCCGCTGGAAGTCGGACTTGCGCTGTTGAAACAGCACGTCGGACACCTGCTTGACCCCGACATAGAGGGAGCGCACCACCGGCAGGGTTTCCAGCGAGTATTCAACCCAGCGCCAGAGCCGCTTGCCCAGCACGTTCTGGCCGATCACCCCCGCCGCCATGAACAGCAGGAAGGTGACGATCAGGCCGACGCCGGGCAGGCGGAACCCGATCGCCCGGCTGACCGAATCCCCCAGCAGGCCGTCGGCGAACAGGAACAGCTGGAAGATGATGTAGACGGTCACCACCGCCGGCACCAGCAGGATGACCCCGGTCAGGAAATACGTGCGGGCCCGGTTGCCCAGAGCCTCCAGCGAGTCGAGCAGAATGGCCGCCGCGGCGCTCCACCGGCCGCCGTTATCGAGGGGGGAGGGTTCGGTCTGTTTCATCGCTGATCTGCACCTTCACCAGAATCGTCCGCTTCGCATCGGCCTGCAGAACCTCGAACCGGTGCCCATCCAGCAGGAGGCATTCCCCCGTCTGCGGGATGCGCCCCAGGCGGCTCAGGATCAGGCCGTTGAGGGTGTTGAGGTTCTCGGTCTCGGCGAACTCGATCCCCGTCTCCTCGCAGAACCGGCTGAGGTTCACCTCGGTGCGGGCAGTCACCGTGCCGTCGGCATTGAACTTCATCTCCGAGGGGGACTCGTCCAGTTCGTCCTCGATCTCGCCGACGAACTCCTCGAGCAGGTCCTCCAGGGTGACGATGCCGCTGGTGGAACCATATTCGTCGAGCACCACGGCGGCCTGGAAATTCCGATGCCGCATTTGCTTGAACAGGTCGAAGGCATTTCCCATCTCCGGCACGATTTCCGGCTTGCTCAGCAGATCCCGCAGGGTGGTGCCTTCCCCGGTTTTCAGGTAGAGGTCCTTGAAGTAGACGATCCCGATCACGTGATCGACATTCCCCTCGTAGACGGGAATCCGCGAATAGCCGGTCTCGGCGAACACCTTCCGCGCCTGGGCCAGCGAGGCCGACACGTCCAGGGTGACCATGGCCAGGCGAGGCCTCATGATCTCACAAATGTTCCGCTCCTTCAAACCGATGATCCCGCGCGCCATCCGGTGGGGCCGTTCCCGGATCGCCCCCGAGGCCGCCCCACTGCTCAGCAGGATCAGCAATTCCTCCCGCGAGATCGACCGCTTCTTCCGGTCGCCCCCCAGATTGAGCAGTTCCCTCAGCCACCGGGTGAGGGACGTGACCATCCGCACCGGCACCGCCAGCAGGGAGTCGAACAGCCGGATCACCGGCAGGAACCGCAATGACAGCGCCAAAGGCCGGGCGGCAAAAGCCATCTTGGGCACCAGTTCGCAGGCCAGGAAGATGAAGACCGACAACCCCGCCGTCGCGACCGAGACCAGGAACGGGTCGAGATCGGCCACCAGCTCGCTGAACAGGGAGGTGGCCACCACCAGGGACATGTTGATGCCGATCAGGGTCAGGGCCAGAAACCGCTCAGGGGCCCGCGCTATGTCCAGCAGTTGTTTTTCGGCCGGCCGGCCCGCCGCTTTCACCCGCTGGCGGAGATACGGCAAATCCAGGCTGACAAACCCCGTCTCGGTACCGGCAAAGAGGGCCACCAGCAGGAGGGAAAGGACGGTCAGGGCGGCGGGAACCAGCCAGCTCACAGGCGGCCCCCGGCCCGGGCGGGGCCCGGATACCTCCGCCGGCCGCCCGGTTCCACGGGCGGCCCGCCCGGCGCCGGCTGGCCGG
>CAZKPI010000790.1:0-2518 GCA_964554555.1 uncultured bacterium | reverse complement strand
GGCCCGCTTCGCCGCCCCCTCCGGCCGGGTGTCTCTTCGGCCAAAGGCAGGCTTCAGGTTGGCGACGGCCCGGCATCGGCACCTCCCCCCCACCGCCCCGGAAGAATTTGCGGTATCCTCAGAGGAGAGTTTGCGTGGAAGGGGGGCTGTTTTCATGATCGGTTGCCATCCATCCCAACCTTTGGGCCGGTCCCGCCTGGTCCTGGTCTTCCTGACCCTGTGGGGCATTGCCGGGCCGCTCCTGGCCGCCAACGTGACCATCGCCTCGAACGGGACGTTCGGGGCCGTGACGCTGGCGGTGGGCATCGAAGTGGGGAACGGGCAGAGCCTGTCCGAGGAGACGATCGAGGCGCTCTTTCCCAACGGCCGGGCCTGGCTGGCGGTCAAAGACCCTCTGCCGGCGCTGGTCGAAACGGCGGCCTTCAAAACATTCCAGGAGCGGAAGTTCGGCTGGTGGTTCCGGGTCCAGGGCGCCGATGCCGCCCAGGCCATCCTGGCCGCGTTCTATGGCAGACACTCCGGCAAGGTCGTGGTGGACATCGCCGTCGACGGCTGTGATCCGGCATCCCTCCGGCGGCTGAAAGAGGCCTTCCCCCAGGCGCTCCTCCTCGTCAACGGAGGGGAATGGTGGGACCGCGGCAAGGCTCGTGACATCTTCCATTCCTACGACGTCAAAGTCATGGGCGCCTACATGTGGGGCCTCGTGGCCGACAAGGTGGGGGACGAAGTCTTCGGCGCCTGCAAGACCGTGTTCGACACGATCTTCGACGCCGTCGCCGACATCAAGGGCACATCGGGGATCAAGGTCGATGCCCCCGCCGGCGGCGCCCTGTGCTTCCACTGGCAGGGATCGAGCTCCCAGGCCAGCCTCCGCTGTGTCAGCCTGGCCGGGGCCCTGGCCGGGGCGGCCATCAGCAACGTGGCCCAGCAGAAGAAACGACTGCCCCTGCGGCTGTTCCTGCACGGCACCCGCGGAGCTTCAGCCGCCGAAATGAAGATCACCGCGGCGTTCAACGAGCTCCTGCTCCAGGAGCACACCCTCATCTGGCCGATGGCCATACCCCAGAACGGGGATCCCTGGGACAACCCCTTCTTCCAGAACGAATCGAACGCCAAACCCGTCCTGGGCCTCGTCGCGAAAACCGCGAAGGGCCTGTTCCTGTTCCTGGCCAACGCCAGCCGGCAGGCCTCCACCGCCCGTCTTCCCGGTCCGATCGATGGGTATCGGTTCTATTCCTCGCTGAAGGGTGCCGGGCAGTTCGGTCAGGACCAGGGGGCCCGACTGACCTTCGAACCGCTCGAGGTCATCATCGCTTCCCCCGATCTCTCGGGACGGGAAGCGCCGCCGGGGGAACCCCCCGCCGCCGGTCCCGGCTTGCCGCCCTCCCTGCCGGTCGTCCCGGTCGATGCCTCCAGCTTCCAGGCCGCCTGCGACTTCTACCGCAAGAGCACCGCCATGTTCGCCCAGGCCGATGCCCTGATCAAAAAGATGAACGACCTGGTGGTGGCCTTCGGGAAGCGGCAGGGGCCTGCCACCCGGCAGGAACTGATGCGCCAGCTCGGCAAGCTGGAACAGGAGAAGCGGGCCATCTATGCCGCGTTCCAGACGATGTATGCCGAACACCTCCAGCGCTGGAGCGGCAAGGACGGGAAGAAGAACCTGACCCCACAGCAGTCCCGTGAGATCATCGACCTGCTCGCCAGGATGAAAAAAGCCCACGACCAGCTGACCGCCCGCCACCGGGAGTTTTTGGCCACCCTCGAACGGGTGCTCGGCCAGGCCGGCCCGCCGGCCCCTGAGTCATCTCCGGAAGGCAAACCGGGCGCCAGACCCCTGGCCGGGGACCTCAACGGCGACGGCCAGGTCGATCCAGCCGACCTCAGCGTGCTGGCCGAATTCCTGACCCGCTCCGATCGCGCCTCCGGGTCCCTGCCGGGTGGCGACCTGAACGGGGATGGGAACATCGACCTGCAGGACATGAACGACCTGATCGCCCTGATCCGGGGCCCGACGGAGGGGGAAGCGGCCGAACCCGCGGCGACCGACGCCGAACCGGGTGACACGAAACCGGCGACCGCCGAACCAACGGGCCCTGCGGCGGCCAGCCCTGCCGGTCAGCTCCACCTGGACCACGGCCCGGGGGCGCTCGAACACCCGGCGGCCCCCGCCGCCGCCTCGCCGGACAACGGAGAACCATCCGACGGGTTCCCGCCCCGCGACTGACCCTTCCCCGGCGGCCCCCATGGCCGCTGGCCCGGCCCCGCGGCTGTCCCTTCCACCGGCGGCCCCCGGATGGCCGCGGATGGCGGAGCGCAACGGCCATCCCGCGCTTTTCGCCAAGGCCCGTCGGGCCAGAGAGTGCTGGATGGCCCGTTCGGCGGGCGAAGGAAGAAGGCCGGTTGGAAGGCCGGCGGCCTTGCCGGGCCAGCTCCGGCCCGCATCACACGGGAAAGGTCAGGTCGGCTTCTTCCCGCCGGGAGTGGGGGGGGTGGGCCCCTGGCCGCCGGGTTTCGGCGG
>CAZKPI010000789.1:0-2518 GCA_964554555.1 uncultured bacterium | reverse complement strand
CGAAGAAGAGTTCCAGGCACTCGAGGAAGCCCAGATCGAGGCTGTAACCCTCGCGACGGCCGGTGATGGGGCCCAGGGCGGCCCGGCGACCACCGAGGAACGCAGACTTCTCGATCAACTGCAGGAGATCGCAGAACAGAACCGCGGCTTGCCTGACGCCAGGGTGAGATTCCTGGTCGACTGGATCCGCCGGCACCAATGCCCCGGCGCCCATGAGCCCGGGGCGCCCTGCGCGGCCCCTGAGGCGACATGGACCGACCTGCGGGTGCTGATCTTCACCGAATACGAAGACACCCGCCGCTACCTGGTGAACATGCTGCGTTCGGCCATCGCCGGCACCCACCTCGCCGATGACCGGATCGCCGTCTTCCACGGCCCGACTCCCCCCGACAAGCGCGAGGAGATCAAGCGGGCGTTCAATCTGCCCCCCGACAAGCATCCCGTGCGGATCCTCGTGGCCACCGACGCGGCCCGCGAAGGGTTGAACCTGCAAGCGCACTGCTGGAACCTCTTCCATTTCGACGTTCCCTGGAACCCCAGCCGGCTCGAACAGCGGAACGGCCGCATCGACCGGAAACTCCAGCCTTCACCGGAAGTGTTCTGCCATTACTTCGTCTATCAGCAACGCCCCGAAGACCGGGTTCTGCAAGTGCTGGTCCGGAAGACCGACACCATCCGGCGGGAACTGGGAAGCCTCTCCGACGTCCTCGAGAGCAGGCTGGCCGAAACCCTGAAGGGGGGCATCCGGCATGCCCGGGTCGATGAGCTGGCCAGAGAAATCGAGGGGGCCAAGCTCGATGCCGAAAAACGTGCCATGACCGAGGAAGAACTCGAGGCGGCCCGCGAACGGCAGGAGGCTCTCCAACAGCAGGTCAAACTCTTGCAGAACCGCGCCGACGAAGCCCGCAAATGGATCGGCTTCGCGGAAGACGCCCTGCGTGACGCCGTTTCCTGTTCCCTCGAAATGATGGGGGCAGAACCCCTGCAACCACAGCCAACCCCGCACGGCGAGCCTCAGAGATTCATCTTTCCCAACCTTGGCACCCGGCAGGGAGGGGACGGCAGTTGGACCGCCACCTTGGATACCCTCCGCCATCCTGACAAAGAAGGGCAGACCTGCTTCCAATGGCGGAAGTCAGCACCTTTGCGGCCGGTCGTTTTCCAGGCTCCCAACCAGATCGACGATTCGGTGGTCCAGGTTCACCTGCATCACCGGGTCATCCAGCGGCTTTTGAACCGGTTTCTGGCCCAGGGGTTCATCCATCACGATCTTTCCCGGGCCTGCCTGGCCAACACCCAGGACCCCGTGCCCCGAGTCATCCTCCTGGGGCGGCTTGCCCTGTATGGCAAGAACGCCAGCCGACTGCATGAAGAGATTCTGACCGTCACCGCCCGCTGGACACCGCCTGACCGCCGCTCGGGCAAGCTCGTCCCCTACGCACGTGATGCCGAGGCCCGCACTCTCGATCTGCTCGAAGAAGGCTTGAAACCGGGGCAAACCGCGACCCTCGCCGACGAGATCCAGAAAGCGCTGGCGGCGGCCATTCCCCGGGATATCGAAGAGCTTCTGCCCCATCTCGAAGCCCGGGGTGCCGAGGCCCGCCGGGATGCCGAAAAAGCCCTTCACGAGAGGGGCGACCTCGAGGCCCGACACATGCGCAAGATCCTCGAGGAGCAGAAGAAGCGCATCGCGAACGAGCTGGGGAAGGATCTGCCCCAGCAATTGAGCCTGTTTTCGCATGAAGAGGAACGGCGCCAGTACGAATCGAACCGGAAATACTGGGAGTCCTGGCTCGCCAAAGCCCAGGACGAACTGGTCAGAGAGCCTGAACGGGTGCGCGAGTTCTATCAGGTCCGCTCCTATCGGATCGAGCCGATCGGCATCGCCTACCTCCACCCGCCCGCCATGGATGGCAGTGGAGGCGAGGGCGCAACCGCGCGCCCGCACCGGGAAGGCGCATCTCGAACAGACCGGCTGAGAGGCTGAGGCATGGCTGAACAGTCTCATCTTCGCGACCATCAGGCCTGGATCGGCTACCTTCAGCCCGACGGTCTCGTCGTGTCGCCCGCCGCCCTGGTCGACAGCCAGATCATCCTGAGCCGCAACGTCGCCCCTCTTCAGCAGAAGTTCTGCGGCTTCGTCGAAGAGCGCGAGGAAGGCCCCGACCAGACGATGCAGATTTCCGATCTGAAACAGTTCCTGACCGGGTTCCTGGAGTGGCCGAACGACTGCCTCGTCGGCGAAGGCTGTGCGGAGCCGATCCCCGACAGCCTGCGGTTGCCGCTGAGCACCTATGGCGAACTTCTGGCCCCGACCCTGGCGTTCAAAGACGCGCGCCGGCCCGCCGGCGAAGGGCCGTGGGTCCTGCTCGTCCAGGCCTTTCCGGCGGGAACCGACCTCGATGCGCCCTTCGATTCGAAGCTGGCGGGCTGGACCGCGAGCCATGCGCGGCGGTTCGAGCGGCTCCTGCGCGAAGTGCAGGTGCCCATCGGCCTGCTGACCAATCAGACCCACGTG
>CAZKPI010000788.1:0-2519 GCA_964554555.1 uncultured bacterium | reverse complement strand
CGACGCGGTCCGAGATGGAGATGTTCTCATCCATGGCTGACGTCATCGGCGCGGCCATCATCGGACGGGCCGCGGTGAAGTCAACCCGACGCCGGCCTCAGGGAGCGGCGGCCGGGGCGGCTCCTTCGGCCGGGGCGGCGCCTTCGGCACCGGGTTCGGCGGCGGCCACCGGGGCGGCGACCACTTCTTCCTTGACGATGGACATCTGGCAGATCGTCAGCTTGGGATTGGACAGGATCTTGAACTCGCTCTTGGGCAGGTCGGAGACGTGCAGGGAGTCGCCGACGTCGAGGGCGCTGACATCGAGATCGATCTTGGCCGGGATCTTGGCCGGCAGGCACTCGATGCGGACGGTGCGGAGCTGGGAGGTGAGAATGGCGCCGGCCTTCTTGCCGATCGGCTCCCCGACGAGGTTGAGGTCGACCTCGACCTTGATGGGCACGTTGAGGTCGATGGCCTGGAAGTCGATGTGCGAGTACTGGTGGGTGATGAAGTCCTTCTGGTGGTCGCGGATGATGACCTCGCGGTCGGTCTCCTTGCCGCCGAAGGCGATCTTCAGGATGGAGTTGCGTTTCGCCTTCTGCATGGTGCGCTCGAAGTCGCGCCGGGACAGGGCGATATGCAGGGGGGTGATTCCCGGTCCATAGATGACGGCGGGAACCAAACCCTTCATGCGAAGGCGCCTGGAATCCCCTTTGCCCGTCTGGGTTCTTACTTCAGCGTTTAGGGTAAACTCTGCCATAGAATCTCCTTTTCTACATCGGCAAAATGGGAACTTCACTATATCATCTTTCGCCCCCCCGGTCAATTCTGGTATTCTGCCGGCATGTCGATGCCGCCCGGAATCATGGACAACCCTCTGGCCGCCGTGGGTACCAGCCGCTGTCTGTTCGGCGAGAACCGGCAGATCAAGCAGATCTGCGAAATCGTCCGCAAGGTGGCCCGCAGTTCCGGGCCGGTCCTGATCAGAGGGGAGTCAGGGACGGGGAAGGAGATCCTGGCCCAGGCCATCCACCTGCAGGGGCCGCGGGCGGGGAAACCGTTCGTCGCCGTCAACGCCGCCGCCATCCCCCGCGAGCTGTTCGAGAGCGAGCTGTTCGGGCACCAGAAGGGCAGTTTCACGGGGGCCGACCGGGACCGCACCGGCCGGTTCGATGAGGCCGATGGGGGGACCCTGTTCCTCGACGAGATCGGCGACATGGCGGCGGAGCACCAGGTCAAACTTCTGCGGGTCCTGCAGACGGGCGAGGTCCAGCCTGTTGGCGCGCCGCGGCCGCACCGGGTCGACACGCGGGTGGTGGCGGCCACCAACCAGGATCTGGAAACGCTGGTCAAGGACGGCCGGTTTCGGGAAGACCTCTACTTCCGGATCAACCTGTTCCCGTTGACCATTCCGCCCCTGCGGGAGCGGCGCGAGGACATCCTGCCCCTGGCGCGGCATTTCGCGGCGGGGTTTGCCCGTCAGCAGGGGTGGGAGGGGGAGGTGCGCCTGGCCCCCGAAGTGGAGGCCCTGCTGACGGAATACCCCTGGCCGGGGAACATCCGCGAGCTGGAGAACTGCCTGCATTTTGCCGTCACCATGATGGATGGCGGGACGGTGGGGCTCGGCGACCTTCCCGACCATGTGCGCCTCTGTCAGGCTCCCTTCGCGGTGAAGGCCAGCGGCGCGCCCGCCGGGCCCGCGGGGAACCTGCCCCGGGAGGCCGGCGAGGTCAGGCCGCTGGCCGAGATCGAGCGCGCCTATGTGCTGGCCGCCTACGCCGCGCTGGGGCGGAACAAGACCCAGACCGCCCGGCGGCTGGGCATCTCGCTCCGTTCCTTGCAGATGAAGCTGAAGGAGTGGGGGGAGGCCTGACGGACCCGGCCAGCCTTCTGACGCCAGACTGCCGCGGGCCGGATTTTTCGGGACCCTGACGGGTTTGCCCATTCCTCCGGGATGCCAGGGGAAGCGGGGAAGGGGGGGATGGGCAAATGGTGCCGGAAGACCGGGAGAGCGAAGACTGGTCGAGACATGGGCGGGCGGGAGGAGCGCGGACCACGGCCGTTGGTCGAGAGGCGGAACAGGCGGTTTGGCCTTCTCGGGCCGGGAAGCGCCGGGACATTACCCATGCTGGGAAAGAAGTACAAGTATACAAATTTGTACCATGTCAGAAATTATAGCGCCTGAAACGGGGGGCGGCGGGGTGACCGTCGGCCGGGCTGGGGGCGGTCCTGGCTGGATGACGCCGCCGGCTGACGCTTCTCTCCCTGGCGGGCGGGGTTGGCCCCGGCGGCCGGGGCGTTCTGGCGGACGGCGCGTTGGCCGGGTGGGCGGCGCGGCCGAGGCCGCGGGAGGGCTGTGATGGCCGGCTGTCCTTGGGCGGCGGAGGTGCTGGCGGCCGTGCGGTTGAGCCGGTTGCCGGGCGTGGGGGCGGCCGGGTTCAAGGCCCTGGTGACGGCGCACGGCCGTCCTTCGGCGGCGCTGGCCGCCTGGCTGGCCGTCCTGCCCCAGCGGCGGTCGTCCCTGCCGAACGTCAGCC
>CAZKPI010000787.1:0-2519 GCA_964554555.1 uncultured bacterium | reverse complement strand
GGAATCCGTGGTCGATGTCACCCGTATTTGGTGCCCCCAGCCCGCGCCCGTCAAAACCCGCCACTCTCTCTTCGGCAGAGGCCCTTCCAGAGACCGTCTTCGGCTCTTGCACCAGAAGCAGTCAGATGCTATAGTGGGGCACCATTAACTTCGGTGCAACAGGGAGAGGAATGACCTTGGAAGAAGCGGCCCGGGGACGTCGTCCCTACCCCCTTCCGCTCAAGGAGGGCTTTTCGGATTCTACCGAAGAGCGGATCCGCAACCGGCGCTTCCGGGTGCGCGCCCAGAGCCTCGGGCGTCTTGCCAAACCCTTAATGGTCGCCCTCTCTCTCGGACTGATCGTGCTCCTTTCCTATCTGGCCATCGTCCAGATGAAGCACCTGTTTTTTGGAACGCGCTACTTCGAGATCCGATCCATCGAGGTGGACGGACTGACCACCGTCGTCCGTGACGACCTCCTCAAATTCGCCCACATTGCCCCCGGCCTGAACATCCTGACGTTCGACCGGAGTGCCCTGCGGGAGCGTCTCCTCCAGCACCCCTTCATCAGGGAGGCCGAAGTCTCTCTGCGCGGAATGTATACCCTGAAAATCACCGTGCAGGAACGCACTCCATTCATGTATGCCAAATCGGGCACGGGGTTCATGGAGGTCGCGGAGGACGGCGTCATCCTGACCACCGAGGGGTTGGGCGAGAAGGAAATCCCGATCATCACGGGCCTTTCGCTCGAAGGGAAACAGGCCGGCGATTCTCTCGCCGAGCACGACGGATTCCGGGAAGCCAGGGCCTGGGTCGCCAGTCTATCGTCCCCCATCCTGGCCGAGATCTCGGAACTCAATTTTGCCAGCCGGCACAATCCCTACATTTTTCTGCGCAATGGCGTCAAGCTCTTCCCAAGCGGGCTTGACGACCTGAAGAATCGCTTCGAATATTTGCGTGCCCTTCTTGACAACCTAAAGAAGAATAATGTAGAACCGGAATACATCGATCTCAGGGCACCAAACGAGATCGTCGTCAAACCCAGAAAGCCATTTCGTGCACTGGAAGGGAGCAAGCAGGCAGTTGCTGGCCGATGACCTCATTATTGGGCTTGACATTGGCACCACCAAGGTGTGTGCCGTCATCGGCGACCCCCGGGAAAACCGGGTCATCAACGTGCTTGGCGTAGGGCACGCTCTCTCCGGCGACGGAGTGAAGCGGGGCACCATCGTGGACATCGAAAAGACCACCCAGGCCATCATCGAGGCGGTCGAGGAGGCCGAGAAGGTCGCCGACGTCGTCATCGAGCGGGTGTTCGTCGGGGTGGCAGGCTCCCATATCGGGTCCCTCAACAGCCAGGGCATCGTGGCCATCAAGGGCAACGATCACGAGATTTCCACCGAGGACATCGACCGGGCCGTCGAGAACGCCAAGACCGCGATCACCATCCCGCCCCACCAGGAGATCATCCACATCCTGCCGCGCGAGTTCGTGGTCGACCAGCAGAAGGAGATCATCAACCCCATCGGCATGGTCGGCAGTCGCCTCGAGGCCCAGGTCCACATCGTCACCGGCGCCGTCACCGCCATCCAGAACATCATCAAATGCTGTGAGACGGCCAAGCTGAAAGTCGAGGACGTCGTCCTTCAGCCGTATGCCTCGAGCATGGCCGTCCTCAGCGAGGATGAGAAGAAACTCGGGGTCGTGCTCGTCGACATCGGCGGCGGCACCACCGACCTGATCATCTTCCAGAATGGCCACGTCATCCATTCCTACAGTGCGCCGGTGGGCGGCCAGAACGTCACCAACGACATCGCCGTCGGCCTGAAGACCTCGACCGGCGCCGCCGAGAACCTGAAGATCCGGTTCGGGGTGGCCCGCGCCGACCTCGTCGATGAGCGCAGTACCATCGAAGTGCCGATCGGCGGCAGTGACCGGATGAAGACCTTTCCCCAGAAATTCCTCGCCGAGATCATCGAACCCCGCATGGAGGAGATCTTCGACGAGGTGAAAGACCAGATCACCAAAACCGTTTCCCTCGACATGATCCCCGCCGGCGTCGTCCTGACCGGGGGCACTTCCCTGATGGGCGGCTGTCCGGAGCTCGCCGAAGAGATCCTTGGCCTTCCCGTCCGCCGTGGTCACCCACTGGACCTGGGAGGGCTGAAGGAGCGCGTTCAGAGTCCCGTGTATGCCACCGCCCTGGGGCTGATCCGCTACGGCTCGCAGAACTTCCGCAACGAACCCGTTGATGAAGGGTTGGTCGGAGGCGTAGTGGACCGGATCCGGGCGGTGTTCAAAAAGTTTTTCGAGTAGACTTTACCCGGGTAACGAAAAGGAGGCAGTACGTGTTCGATTTCAATCAGGCCGCGGCAGAAAATGCCGAGATCAAGGTCATCGGAGTGGGTGGAGGTGGTACCAACGCGATCAACCGCATGATTGCCGCGAATCTCGCGGGTGTGGAGTTCATCGCGGCGAACACGGATGCCCAGGCCCTCACGCTGTCCAACGCCAAGGTGAAGATCCAGCTGGGTGACAAG
>CAZKPI010000786.1:0-2521 GCA_964554555.1 uncultured bacterium | reverse complement strand
CACCGTCTCGGCGACCGGGTTGGCACCGTGGTCCTGCAGGAACCGCCGCACGTTGCCGCACGCGGTCTCGTTGTCGAGGAGCACCGTCAGCCGCTCCCCGGCGGCCATCCCGGCCAGCGCCTTCTTCACCAGGATCAAAGGCTTCGGGCACAGCATCCCCCGCGCGTCGACCGTCTTGCCGTCCATGCGTTCCTTCCCTTCCCTGCGGAATGTCCGACCGGACCCTGGCCACAGCTCCCCGCGACCGGCCCCGCCATGGTATCACCAGCCCATCCTCGGGGAAACCCCCGGCCGGATCGCCCGTCGCGGGCCGGTCAGGAATCGCGGCCGAGCCCTTCCGCGAACAGGGCCAGGTAGGAACCGATCTCGTCCTCACGCGCCAGATCCGCCTCGACGCGGGCCCGGGCGGCGGCACCCAGCCGTCGCCGTTCCCCGGCATCGGTCAGCAGACGACGGGCCTGCCGGAGGAACTCCGCCTCGTCCGTGAAGAACAGGGCCTCCCGTTCGGGCTCGGCCATGGCCCGGTGCCCGTCGATGTCCGACAACAGCAGGGGAAGGCCCGCCAGCATCGCCTCGCGCACCGCATGCGGCATCCCCTCCGACCGGCTGGCCGCCACGAACACGTCGGCGGCCCGCAGGAAGGAATCGATCTCGGCCGGCGGCACGTGGTCCAGATGGAACACCCACGACCGCCCATGGCCGAACCGCCGCAGTTCTTCGGCCACCCCCGGCTCCTGGGGCCCCCCCGCGTGCATCCAGGCCACCCGCGGCTCCGACCCGCGCAGTCGCTCCAGCCAGGGCAGTACCAGCAAGGGCCGCTTCACCTCCCGCAAACCCGCCACGGCCCCGAACACGAACGCCTCCCGCGGTATGCCCAGCCGGCTCCGGAAATCGACCTCCGAACGGCCCAGGGCCGCACCGTTGGCGATCAGGCGCGCTTTCCCCGCCCACCGCGGGTCCGCCCGCACCAGGCGCTGTCGGGCCCCGGCATGGAAGACCGCGATGGCGGTACAGGCATCAAGCACCTGGCGTACCACCGCCGCGGTGTCGGGCCGGTCGAGCATCTCGTTGAGGTCGGTCCCCCGCAGGGAGACCACCCGGGGCAGAGCCCCCGCCGCCAGATCGTCGGCAGGGCCCCCCTCCGCTCCGCCCAGGGCACCCCGGCCGGCCGGCTCCGGGTCAGCCCTGCCCCCGGCCGGCCCCTGGCAACCGGGCGAACCATCCGATTCTGCCCCCCCCAGAGGACCCGCCTCGGCCAACGCATGGAAGGCCGGGGCGCACCGCCAGGCATGCATGACCAGAGCGACGTCCGGCCTGAACCGCCCGGCCAGGCTTCGAACCGCCGCCGGGTCATCGACTTCCGGCGGCTCCAGAACAGCCACGGCATGGCCCGCCCGCCGGAACCCTGACGCCAGGCGGCCGGCCGCCACGCTGTTCCCCCGCGCCTCGGCGAGGGGATACGGACAGCACAACAGGATCTTCATCGCTTCATCCCCCACCTTGCCACCACCGCATCGACCATCGGCCCGGCCAGATCGATTTCCGGCAGATGCGGATAGGTCAGGCGCGGCGCCGAATTCACCTCGAGGACCAACAGCCCGTCGGCGGTTTCGAGCAGGTCGACCGTCCCCGCCACCAGCCCGACGGCAGAAAGAGCCCTTCCCGCGAGGTCCGCCGCCCCCGCGGGAAAGGCCACGGCGCCCACCCGCCCCTCGGCCCGCAGTCCCCCGCCAATGTCTTCGATGCAGGCGACCGGGCGCCCCGCCGCCACGGCCGCAATCAGCGTGCGCTCATGGGCCAGGAACGGCTGGACGACCGCCGCCTCGGTGGCGGCGGCGGCCAGCCCCGGATCCGCCCCCGCAACGAAGACCCGCATGCCGCGGGCACCCCAGCCGACCCGGGGCTTCACGATGACCGGGAAGGGGCCTTCCCCGGCCCGGCTTCCCAACCTGGTGGGGGGAACGGGAAGCCCGGCCTTCTCCAGGGCCATGGCCGTCAGCCACTTGTCCTCCGATGTCCCGATGGCCTCGGCCCCGGGGAACACGGGCACCCCCGCCTGCTCCAGAGCGCGGGCGACCTGCACCACCCAGGCGAGATCCCCCGCCTCCCGCAGGTCATACCTCAGCCAGACAGGTACCCCGCCGCGGCCGGACGGCCCCTTGGCGGGGTGCGAAACGGGCGTTTCGCGCCGCCCGCGGCGGCGGCCAAGGGGTCCTTCCCCCCTCCTGTCGGCCGGACCCCGGGCGGAAGGCGAAACGCGTGTCTCGCCCCGCCTCCCATGCCGGCCCGGGGGAAACCCTCGCGGCGTCATCCCGCCCGGCTCCGGCAATGGCCCCGCTTCGGTCCCCGGTCGGTCAGGCCCGTCGCTGTCCCAAAACGGCCACTCCCCGCGCCCAACCGCCCGGATCTCCGCCGTCCACCCCCGCCGGCGGCAGGCTTCGACGATCAGGGCGTCGCTGAGCGGGTCGCAGGGGTTCCCATACCAGCTGAAATCGAGGATGACGAGGTCCACTCAGGCGCC
>CAZKPI010000785.1:0-2526 GCA_964554555.1 uncultured bacterium | reverse complement strand
GCGGCGGGGGGGGTGCCGGGGGGGGGGGCGGGGGGGGCGGCCGGGGTGGTCGGATCGGCCGGAGCGATGATTTCCGGGGAACCGGTGGCCGGGCCGGCGGTGCCTTCGTCGGCCGCAGGCGCGGTGAGCGGGGGAACCGGCTCCTGTCCGGCCAGGGTGGGGAGGCTCAGGGCGGCGGCCATCAGGATCCCGAGAATGGGGTGGGTGCGGCGCATGGCGGTTCCTCCTGGAGGAATGGATGGCAAGGTCAGGCCGGTGGGCCGAGGAAGGTCAGGATGCGGTCGATGATGCGCTCCGATGCTCTGCCGTCCCCGTAGGGGTTGGGGTTTCGGGTCATGGCGGCGTAGGCGCCGGGGTCGGTCAGCAGGGCGGTTGCCTCAGTGAGGATTCTCTGCCCGTCGGTGCCGACGAGTTTCAGGGCTCCGCTGTCGAGGCCTTCCGGCCGTTCGGTGACGTCGCGGAGCACCAGGACCGGCTTCTTCAGGGTGGGAGCCTCTTCCTGGACCCCCCCGCTGTCGGACAGGATGAAGAACGACCGCTTCATGGCATGCAAAAAGTCGAGATAGCCCAGCGGGGCGCACAGATGGATGCGGGGATGGTTCCCGAGATGCTTCCCCACCAGGTCCCGGACGTTGGGGTTGGGGTGCACGGGGAACAACAGCCGCAGGTCGGGAAACCGGTCGGCCAGTTCGCGCAGGGCGGTGAAGACCCGGATCTGCGGCTCGCCGAAGCTTTCGCGGCGGTGGGTGGTGATCAGGCCCAGCCGCTCCCCTTCCCCGAGGGCCGGAATGACCGGCGATGGGGTGTGGGGCAGGTCGAGGGCCCACAACAGCGCATCGATCACGGTGTTTCCGGTCACCAGGATGCGGCGTTCGGCCACCCCCTCGCGGAGCAGGTTCTGCCGCGCCCGGGCCGTGGGGGGGAAATGGAGGTCGGCCAGGGTTCCGGCCAGGCGACGGTTCATCTCTTCGGGGAAGGGGCTGAACTTGTCGTTGGTGCGCAGGCCGGCCTCGACGTGGGCGACGGGAACACGGCAGTAGTACCCGGCCAGGGCGCCCAGGAAGGCAGAGGTGGTATCCCCCTGCACGACGACCAGGTCGATGGCTTCCCTCTGGAAAACCCCGGCCAGGCCTTCGAGGATGCGGGCGGAGACGGTGAACAGGGTCTGGTTGGGCTCCATCACCGCCAGGTCGATGTCGGGCCGGAGGCCGAACACGCCGAACATCTCTTCGGCCAGTTCCCGGTGCTGGCCGGTGTGCAAAAGTACCGGCTCGAGGCCGTCGCGGGCCTTCGCCTGCCGGATGACCGGGGCGAGCTTGATGATCTCGGGACGGGTGCCGAGGACGAACAGGAGCCGCTTGGCCATGGGGTCTACTGGGCTGGCTGGGGGGAACCGAAGGGCTGGTCGAGGGGCGGGGCGGCGGGCGTCCCGTCGCCGGAGGGGGTGACCGGCTGGGCGCCGCCCGGGGTCCCGTCGGGGGCTGTTGAGGGGGCGAAGGGGTCGCGGCCGGCCAGCAGTTCGGACAATTCGTGGCCGTTGATGGTCTCGCGCTCCAGCAGGATGCGGGCGATGCGGTCGAGGTCGTCGCGGTGCTGGGTCAGGATGTCCTTGGCTTTCTGGTAGGCGGTGTCGATCAGGCGGCGGATCTCATGGTCGATCTTCTTGGCCATCTCCTCGGAGAGGTCCTTGCGGCGGTTGAAGTCGCGGCCCAGGAAGACGGTGTGCTCGTCGTCGTTGAGGTAGATGGGGCCGATCTCTTCGCTCATGCCCAACTCGCAGACCATCTTGCGGGCGATCTTGGTGGCCCGCTCGATGTCGTTCTTGGCGCCCGAGGTCAGTTCCCCGAATCGCAATTCCTCCGCGATGCGGCCGGCCAGCAGGATGCAGAGCTGGTGGAACAGCTGGGTCCTGGAGACGGTCAGCCGGTCTTCGACGGGCAACTGCATGGTCAGGCCGAGGGCCATCCCGCGGGGGATGATGGTGATCTTGTGGACCGGGTCGGTTCCCGGAAGGCTGGCGGCGACCAGGGCATGGCCCATCTCGTGGATGGCGGTGGTCTCCTTCTCGCGGTCGGAGATGATGCGGCTCTTGCGTTCCGAACCGGCGATGACGCGGTCGATGGCCTCCTCGAAGTCAGACATCAGCACCACCTTGCGGTCGTGGCGGGCGGCCAGGATGGCGGCCTCGTTGGCGAGGTTGGCCAGGTCGGCCCCGACGAACCCGGGGGTGCGGCGGGCCAGCACCTGCAGGTTGACGTCGTCGGCGATCGGCTTGTCGCGCACGTGGATCTTGAGGATCTGCTCGCGGCCGTTGATGTCGGGCTGGTCGACGACGATGCGCCGGTCGAACCGGCCGGGCCGCAGGAGGGCGGGGTCAAGGACGTCGGGCCGGTTGGTGGCCGCCACCAGGATGATGCCCTTGGTGTTGTCGAACCCGTCCATCTCCACCAGCAGTTGATTCAGGGTCTGTTCGCGCTCGTCGTGGCCGCCGCCCAGGCCGGCGCCGCGCTGGCGGCCGACCGCGTC
>CAZKPI010000784.1:236-2528 GCA_964554555.1 uncultured bacterium | reverse complement strand
AGGGGGCTACCGAATTCTGTGTTCCTGCTTCTGAACTGGTTCACCCTTTCTCGCACGGCCGATTCATACGGATCGCTTCAGCCCGTTCTTCTCCTCGGAGCCACCAATGCCGCCGTTTTAGAGCTGTCCGACGGGTCTCTCCTGGCTGGCGGAGCGGTGTCAGGAGAATCCAACCTCTGGCGATCGACCGAATAGGAGACGACCATGACCTGGAACCAGGAAACGCTGTGGATCAGAAAATGGGGTGGCGTCTGCCAAGGGTCGGTGCCAGAACACATCCCGCTGGGCATGTTCGCCGACGCACTGAACTATCAGCTCATCGAAAACGGCGCCCTGTCGCCCAGGTTCGGCTTCGATCTGGTTGCCCAGGGCATTCCGGCTCCAGATGGGAAGCCGGTCAAAAGCATTCTGCATGCTGACATGGACGGCACGTATCGCCTTCTGGTCGCCACCACCCACCACGTCTACGAGGTCACCCTCGGCGATGGCGCATGGAACTGCCTCTACACCATCGTCGATACCGGCGCCGGCCGGGTGACGTTCGCCCCGCTCAACGGGAATGCGGGCCCCTTGGTCGTCTGGGGAAATGGGTCGGACCCCCTGCAACAGTGGGACGGCACCAGCGTCACCGAGCTGACCGATGCCCCGCGAGGGCGCCCGGTGGCATTCAAAAACTACCTGACCGTGTTCGGCATCGCCGGGGAGCCCGGCAAAGTCCAGTTCGCCGCCTACCCCGGCCGGACCGACTTGTGGACCCGTGGAGGCGTCGAGCTTTACGTCGAGATGCAGGGGCAGGTGACCTCGGCGTTCCAATTCGCCGGGAACCTCGTTGTGTTCACCAGAACGCGGACCGAACTTTTCGCCGGAGATCCGAATCAGGTCCTGGGCATGTCGGTCCTGTCATCCACCATCGGGTGCGTCACGCATGAGACCGTGGCCGACTGCGGCGGCATTCTGACGTGGCTCTCGCAGAGCGGCGTGCAGGCATGGGACGGGGGCGGGGCGTTCCCAGCCGCGAACCTGTCCAACCCCGACGATTCCACCCACCCCGACGTCGTGTCGTCGCGCATCCAGCGGGACCTGGACCTGATCGACTGGACGTCGGCCGACGCCATCACCGGTCTATACGACTCGGTCCGGCAGAGATACCTGCTGTCGGCCTGGATCAGGCCAATCGCCGCCGGCGAGGCCGAGCCCAGGACGTGGTGCTTTGACTTCCGGTTCCGGGCGTGGCACCCGTGGACGCTGGAAGCCACCGCGCTGGCCATGTTCATGAAGGAAGAAACCGGCCGTCTGGCGGTCATCGCCGGAACCTCGACTGGATACCTGCGGGAGCAGGGATGGTCTCGGTTCAAGGACGAGGACTCGCCAGCCACCTACACCGAATACGACTACTGGGCACAGTCCGGGGCCCACGATTTCGGAGAGCCCAACACCGAGAAGACCTTCAGGGCCATCACCGTGGGCTCATCCGGCGGGATCTACCCATGGGTGAGCGGGGCCCGCACCATCCAGGTCATGTTCACCGGAGAGTTCTACCGCATTTCTGGAGGGACAGCGACCGGAACAACACCCGCCCAGGGATTCGTTCTTGGGACCAGCGTCCTCGGCGACGAGATCACCGAGCCTGAGAGCCGGTATTTCGAGAAACGCGTTCCTATCGCTCTCCGGGCCAAGCATCTGACCTTCAAGTGGTTCAAGACCACGACCGAGAACCGGATCGCCGTTTCGGCTTTCGGTATCAGCCTGATTCCTGGCGGGAAGCGGCACATCCTGGTCGGCAACGACTAATCGAGGTGAAACAATGCGAAAACTGATCCTGACCCTGGCTCTCCTGGCCGTCTTGGCCTGCGCCGTCTACTCTGCCACCCCGGCCAAGCCATATCCCGACCTGGAAGACGGCGACACCCTGTCGGCGACGTGGCTGATCGGGACGTTCAACACCATCTACAGCTGGGCCCAGACCACCCATGCCACTCTGGCCAGCCACACGGCGGCCACCTCGGGGGTGCATGGCGCGGCGCCAGGGTCGGCCGTGGTTACGGCCAGCGAGACGCAGACGCTCACCAACAAGACCCTGGGCTCGACCAACCACATCGTCGGCGAGGCCATCGACAGCGGGACTGTGGCCGACGCCAGGATTGCCTCGTCGGTCTGCCGCGACACCGAGCTGACCGCCCACTCGGTTCTGACCGGAACCCACGGTTGCACCTCGGTGGCGTCTGAAAGCCGAGTGGCCACCCACGAGCTGGACCAGAGCACCCACGGGTGCTCCGAGGTTGCCAGCACCTC
>CAZKPI010000784.1:0-219 GCA_964554555.1 uncultured bacterium | reverse complement strand
GGTCCACGGGTGCTCCGAGGTCGCGTCCACTAGCGCCGTGACCGCCCATTCTTGGTCGCAGGCCGTCCATGGGTGTTCCGAGGTGGCCAGCGCCGCCGCCCTGACGGGCCACGCCGTGGCCCAGGCGGCCCATGGCTGCGATGAGGTTGCGAGCACCACAGCCATCACGACACACGCCGGCGCCACCGCAGTTCACGGTTGCGCGGAAGTCGCCTCGGC
>CAZKPI010000783.1:0-2529 GCA_964554555.1 uncultured bacterium | reverse complement strand
GGAGGGCCCGAAAGCGGGCCGCCACGGCCGGCCGGCCAGCGGGGGGCAGGGCCGCAATCAGCTGAGGCAGGGCCGCGGCGAGCCGTTTGGCGATGAACCCGACCTGGAGGGGGATCGTGCCGGCCAAAAGCCGCCGCAGTTCGGTCAGGCGGGGTGAGCGGCGGTCGGCCAGGAAAGCCTCCCGGGTGGGCCAGGGACAGGGGCCGCCCGCGGCCAGCCAGGCGGGCAGGGCGACCCCCCGCTCCCGCAGGAAGGCGAGGAGGGCGGGAAAAGCCTCTTGGAACCGGTCGGGTTTTCCCGCCGGGTACCAGATGAAGTGGCCGATGCCCAACGAGGGAAACCCTTCCCCCCGGTTCCAGGAGGTGAGCCCGGCGATGGTGCCGAGGCACTCGTTCTTCCAGATGCGGCGCCCAACCACGAGAGCCATGACCGGCGACAGGGTCACCTCATCGTCGGCGGCCAGGGTGGTCGCCGGACCCGGTTGATCCAAGGCGGGGGTTGACCGGAGACCGGCCGCGGAACCGGAGAGCGGCAGGGACAGGGTCAGGCACAGCAGGGAGCCGGCGACCATGGGTGTTTTCATCGGGCGGAAGGCTGACCTGTTCATGGGAATCCGGGGGGGCGCGGCCCGGTGATGGTGATGGCCGGGGCGTCGAGGGGCGGCAGGTCGGGAACCTCGCGCAGGAAGCGGCCCAGGGCGTCGCGCATGAGCACGCCCGAATCCTCGAGGGTGTCGAGATAGGGGCCGAAGACGCCCTTCCGCAGGGGGTCGGCGGTCAGGAACGAGGAGGTGGCGAGGCGGTACCGGCGGCCGGGTTCGAGGGGTTTTCCCCCCACCCGGATGCCGGAGACGGCCTGGCGGCGGGTGTCGAAGGCGGCGGTGAGGCCGGCCAGCTGGTAGCCGGTGATGGTGGTCAGCCAGGTGCGGCAGAGACCCTCCAGGAAGGCGGCCAGCTGGGCGCCGGTCATGGTCACCACGGTGACGGTGTTGTCATACGGAAGCGCCTGGTACAAATGGCGGATGGTCACCGTGCCGGCCGGGATGGCCGCGCGGATGCCGCCCGAGTTGATGATGCCGATCTCGGCCCCGGTCACGTGGCGGAAGGCCTCGCAGGTGAGGGTGCCGAGCGGGAGGAATTCCTTGTCGCGGCGGTTGCGGTCGTAGAAGAAACCGCGGGGGGCTTCGGTGACGGGGGTATCCATGATGGCGGCCAGGCGCTGACTGTAGCTGGCGACGAGCGCCTGCACGGGATGGGCCGGCCCCCCGGCGGCGGCCGCGCCGCCCGGGCTGGAGGCGGGCGTCACCACCGGCAGAAGGTCGAACCGGTGGGACCGGCGGCCCTCGTCATCGATGGCCAGGTCGAGCCGCCCCAGGAAGCGGCCGCGGTCGCCGGCCTGGACGATCAGGGCCGGGGGGTCGCCGGGGCCGGCCTGGGCGGCCAGGACCTCGGTGACGGTGGCGAGGGCGAGATGGTCGTGCGCACCGACGATCACATCGATACCGGGGACATCACGGGCCAGGAGCTTGTCGATCTCGATCCCCGAATGGGAGAGCACGACGACGAGGTCGACGACCGGCCGGAGGTGGGCAACCAGGGACCGCAGGACCGCGCCGGGCTCGATCTGCAGAAGGCGCCGGCGTATCGGGGCCCCCTGTTCGCTCCAGACCCGGTCGCCGATGACGGCGAGGAGAGCGACGGTCAAAGAGCCGACCGTCACCACGCGATAGGGCGGAAAGACCGGACGCAGGTCGCGGGCGGTGAAGACGTTGGCGCAAAGCATGGTATAGGAGGCGACGGCGAGATGGCGGGCCAGGGCGGGCAGGCCCAGGTCGAGCTCGTGGTTGCCGATGGTGACGAAGTCAAACCCGGCCAGGGACAGGGCCTCGGTTTCGGCCATTCCCTGGAAGACCTGGAAGAACGGGGTGCCCTGCACCTGGTCGCCGGCGCTGACCACGAGCGTGTGCGGCTGTTCGCGCCGGATGGCGGCGATCATCTCCGCCAGCCGGATGACGCCGCCCAGCCGTCCGGTCGAGGAGGCATCGGGGAAGGATTCCAGCTCGGAATGCAGGTCGTTGGTGTGCAGGAGCGTAAGGGTGCCCGCGCCGCGCCCTTCGGACGCCGCCAGGACTCCCACGAACAGCAGGAGCAGGAGCGGAAGGGCGGCGCTCCATCGCCGGGGGTGGCGGGACAGGGCCAGGGAGCGGCAGGGGAAAACGACGGCGGCACGGTGGGTCATGGGCGCAACCTCCAGCAGGCAGGAAACCACGAATCCGGTCGGGAGGCAATGGGCCGAAGGGGGAAAGGGGGCGAGGGCCCGCCCCCCTGGTGACCTGCCGCGAACCTGGCCTTGCCGCGCCTCAATGGCAGGACCCATGGCCGGACGCCGGCGGGTGAGGCCGAAGGCCGGGGAGAAGTGGGCGGGATCGTATTCCCCAGGTCACGGCCCGATGCCGCCGGGAAGGGTCAGGACGCGGAAAAGTCGATCTGGAAGAGGTCGAGGGCCTGCGTCTTCCCCTTCACCCGGACC
>CAZKPI010000782.1:0-2532 GCA_964554555.1 uncultured bacterium | reverse complement strand
AGATGCCCCCCCTCGCGGAAGGCCCGCACCGCCCGGGCATGGGCCCCCAGCACCGCCGCCGAGACCCGCACTGCCGCGGCGGGGTCACGGCGCGCCGGGGGATGCAGGCCGGTCACCCATCCGTTGAGGATCATCCAGGACGGTTCGTTGAGGGTGGTCCAGCGGCGCACCCGGTCCCCGAACAGGCGATAGCAAGTTTTTGCGTACTGTACAAAAGCATCGACCGTTGCGGGGTTTTCCCACCCGCCCCGGTCGGCCAGGGCCTGCGGCAGGTCCCAATGGAAGAGGGTGACGTTCGGCTCGATGCCGGCGGCGGTCAGGGCGTCGAACAGGCGGTGGTAGAAGGCGGCCCCGGCCTCGTTGAGGGCTCCGTCCCCCTGCGGGAACAGCCGGGGCCAGGCGATCGACAGCCGGTAGCCGGTCAGTCCAAATTCCCGCATCAGCCGCACGTCCTCGGCGAACCGGTGATAGTGGTCGCAGGCGACCGTCGGGGTGGCCCCGCCGAAGACGCGCCCGGGATGCTCGCGGAGAAAGGTCTCCCAGACCGACGGCCCGCGGCCGTCCTCGTCCAGGGCCCCCTCGACCTGCAGGGCGGCCGTGGCCGCCCCCCACACGAACCCTTCCGGGAACCGGTATTCCATTCTTCTTTCTCCCGGCTCTGTCCCAAAATCCGGTGTATCCTCGTGCCAGGATACCACAGGAACGGTCTTGCCAGAGCGGGCCGGAAGGAACCACGGCGGGGCCAATGCCAGGTTGCACACCGCATGGTCAGCCGAGGTGAACCGCCCTGGCGGCCCGCCGGCCGGACGCTTTGCCTTCGGCCGGCAGAGTGGATGGCGTCCCGGGACCGGCAGCCCCTGGGGAGGTGGTCGGGGGGAGCGGAATTCCTCCCCCTCTGACGATGTTTCCAACCGGCGCCTTCCCCCTGGACGGAATGGGGCATTTTCCGGAGGTTGTGACCACCGCGGATCACGGGGGGAAATCCGCGCCTTGAACAACCCGGCGCCGTTGGCTATCATGGTCTCATTCTTTGGTACCGAGGAGCATCATCATGGCCCAGACTGCGTCCCGGCGATCAGTGCTGATCGCCGTTCTTCTCCTGGTGGCGGGTGTCGCCGCCGCCCAGGACCCTCTTGTCGCGCCCGTCACCCCCGCCCTGCCCCCCCCCGGGGCGCCCGAATTCCTCACCCCGGCCACCCCGGAACCGATTTCCATCGATCAGGCCCTCGAAGGCCGGGTGCGGGTGGTCGGCAAGCCGGCCCGGAAGGTTATCCTGTTCATCGGCGACGGCATGGCGGCTCCGGCCCTGACCTTCGCCCGGGCCCTCCTGCCGGGACAGCGCCTCGAGCTCGACCGGTTCCCCGTCGTCGGCCGGGTCATCGGCAAGCCGATCGACAGCGAGGTCAACGATTCAGCCGCCGCCGCTTCGGCCCTGTCGACGGGGTTTCCAGGCATCAACAAACAGGTGGCCCTCGACGAGCAGGGTGCTCCCCGCCGCACCCTGTTTGAGGAAGCCCGCCAGCGGGGGCTCCGCGTCGGCCTGGTGTCGGACACCCGGCTCACCCACGCCACCCCCGCGGCTTTCGGCGCCCACGTCGCTGACCGCGAGGACGAGGGCGCGATCGCCCGACAACTGCTCCAAAGCGGGTTCGACGTCCTGCTGAGCGGGGGGCTGAACTCCTTCCTGCCCGCCGAGGAAGGGGGGAAACAGCCCCGCGGTCGGCGTCTGCTTGATGAGGCGGCCGCCGCCGGGTACGCCGTGGCCCGCACCCGCGACGACCTCGTCGGGGCCGCCACCCGCAATGCCCCGCGCGTCCTGGGCCTGTTCGCCCCCTCCTTCCTGCCCTACTCCCACGAACCCGCCGCGGCCGCCGCCCCCACCCTGTCCGAGATGACCGCCGCCGCCCTGGCCCTCCTTGACCGGGGCCCCAACGGTTTCCTGCTGATGGTCGAGGCCGGCAAGATCGACTCCGTCCTGCATCATTACGATGCCGCCGAACTGCTGTCCCAGATGCGGGAAATGGATCGGGCCCTGCGAGTGGCGGCCGATTTCACGCGCAGTCGCACCGATGCCCTGGTGGTGGTGGTCTCGGACCACGGCACCGGGGGCCTCCAGATCACCGAGGCGTTCCAGCCCCGGCGCTTCCTGGAACTGGCCACCTCCACCCTCGGCCTGGCCCCCCGCCTCGACCCGGCCGACCCGAAGTTCGGCGAGCGCCTGCACCAGCTGTTCCCCGGCCTGACCTTCTCGGCGGCCGATCTCGCCTTTGTGCGGGAGGGTGAGGCCAAAACCTTTCCCCACCGGCTGGGGAACCTGGTCTTCCGCCGCCTCGGTCTGGCCTTCCTGCCGTTCCGGGGGGAATACCCCCCCGGCACCGCCGACGGCCATACCGGCGAGGACCTGTTCCTGCACGCCCTTGGCTGTCACCAGGGGCTGTTCGGCGGCGTGACCCGCCAGACCGACATTCCCCGCCGGCTCGCCGCCGCGATGGGACTGCGGTTCCCCTGACCGGCCGGCGGGCGGCCAGCCCC
>CAZKPI010000781.1:1327-2537 GCA_964554555.1 uncultured bacterium | reverse complement strand
TGCCGTCAATCCATGTCCGGATCCGTTCGTTGACAAAACCAGGAGGCTGGATTACATTGAGGCACATGGAACGCAAATTGCCTGTATTCCTGGTTTTGGTGACCATCCTCATCACCGGGGGGATGGTCTCCCCTCCGGTCAAGGCCCAGATTTCCGATGCCGACGGCCTGGCCCTCGACATCCCCGAACCCCCCGGGGCCAGACAGGAACTCCCATCCCCCGTTCCCATGATCTACGAATTCGTGGGCGGCCTGATGGCGGGCGACCAGGACCGGTGCCTGGCCAATTTCGATGTGGCGACCTTCCTGGCGCTGACGTTCGGCGCGCCCCTCAAGCGCCTGAGCCCGTCAGAATACCAGGAGCTCTATGCCTACCAGGTGCAGGTTCAGCGCAACGAGTTCCGCTTCCTGTCGCGCATCATGCACCGGATGGCCAAGGATGCCCGGTTCAACTACTCCAATCCCCGCTTCCACAACGATGTGCAGTCCAAGGTGGTCGACCACCAAGGGGAACCATTCCCTCGAGCTGTATGCCCGTTTCGTCAACGACCGGTGGGCCATTTACGACTACATCCTCGACGGCAAACGGTTCACCCAGGGGTTCAAGGAAGGCCTTGGCTCCCTCAAACTCGACGGCTACATTGCCAGCCTGCGGCCCTTCTATGATGAGTTCTCCGGCACCCGGCAGGTGAAGAACGACGAGTACGGCATCAGCCTGAAGGTGCCCTCGCGCTTCCAGCTCAAGGAGAAGCTCGGCCCCAACCTGCTGGCCTCGGTGTCAGGCCTGGACGGCCAGTTTTTGGTCCACGTCCAGGCGGCCCGGTATTCGGCCCCCCAAACCCTGACCCAGGTGGCCTCCGAGATCAAAGAGACGATCCTTCCCTTCAAACCCCGCCTCTACGATCAGTGGAAGACCGACATCGCCGGCGTCGACATCGGCAACGTCCTGTTCCAGTTCGAGAAGAACGGGAAATTGCTGTTCACCCACATGGTCATCATCCCGATGGGCGCCAAGCTCGTCGTGCTGAACTTCTACCACAGCACCCTTCAGCTCATGAAGCATCTCACCAACATCCGCGAGAAGATGCTCGAGAGCCTCACCCTCACCAAAATCGAGGCCAACGCCGGCGAACTCAGCCTGCCCGGCGACGATCTGGGCCTGCCCGCCAGCCCGGGAACCGGCGAGATTCCGGCCGAACCCCCTCCCGATG
>CAZKPI010000781.1:0-1317 GCA_964554555.1 uncultured bacterium | reverse complement strand
TCTGCCCGCGGCCCCGCCCCCGCCCACCGAGCCCGAGATTCCGCCGCCGGGGCCCGGCGAGGAGCCCGGAATGCTCGATCCCGATGCGGCTCCGCCGCCGCCCCCGCCGCCCGACGAAGGCGCTGAGGAACCGCCGCCGCCCCCGCCCGACGAAGGCACCGAGGAACCTCCCCCGCCCCCGCCTGACATGGGCACCGAGAGCGGCGGCGAGGAACCGCCGCCTCCCCCGCCCGACGAAGGCGGCGGCTCCGACGTCTCCTTCTGAGTTTCCACGGCCCGGGTTCCCCCGGCGGAACCCGCCCCTCTGCCGCGCCGGGCCCTTTTCCCCTCAGGGGCCGGGGTTGGCCAGATCGACCTTCACCAGGTAGTGCTGTGACCCGTGCCTGCGGCGCCGCGACACCGAGCCGCCGCCGCGGGAACCCTGCCCTTCGACCCCGGCATCAGCCGAATCGGCGGCGCGGCTGACGTCTCCCAGGTAGGTCCAGGTCCCGAGGGGAACGCAGACCTGCGTCACCAGCACGTCGGCGGCGGCCTCCCCGCCCTGCGCATACCGCACCTCGACGACCGCCTGCCCTTCGCCCGCCCGGCGGCCGACGAGGCGAAGGCCGCGCTCCGCTTTCAGGACGGCGGTCTGCGGGCCCCAGGGGGTGGCCATGTCGATGATGCGCGTCGTCTCGTCGGTCAGCGCCACGGGACAACCTTCCAGCCCCACCACCGTTCGCACCTCCGAGTCGCGGCCGCGGGAGGAGAATTGCTCGGCCTCGAGGCGGGTGGTGCCGTGCCGGTGCGCCAGGCCGGCCTGCCAGCCGCGGGCCTCCTCCTCGGAAATCCGGCGCACCGAATAGCGCAGGGAGACGGGCGGCTGGTCGAGCTCGGCGACCAGAGCGGCGGCCTCCTCGAGGAGCCGGGCCGAGTCGGCGTTCAGCACGACGGCGTTGATCATGGGAGCGTCGGCGGCCCTGACCTGCCGGCCGAAGGTCGCCTGCAAAACCCGGATGACCTCGCCGGCCGCGGCGGCTTTCAGCTTGATCACGCGGGCGGCCGCCTCGGCCCGGGGAATGGCCGTTCCAGCCGCCATCATCAGGAGGGCAAGAAGCAGGGCGGCACCCCACCGGCCTGGAAACAGCCGGGGACGTGCGGGGCGGTTTGGGGGCAGGCGCATGGTTTCCTCCTGGGCGGGTCGGTTTCGGCGGGGCGACGGGCGGCGGCCGGCCGGCAACGGCCTTCGGTCGCGGGCCATCAGAACGGGGGACGGCCGGGAAGCGGCCCGGGGGACGGCCTTGGCGGGAGGGCCGACGGCCGGCCCGGGGCGGGGGG
>CAZKPI010000780.1:0-2546 GCA_964554555.1 uncultured bacterium | reverse complement strand
TGGCGCGGCAGTCGGGGCAGGCGGCCAGGTGGGCGGTCAGTTCAGCCGAGGGCCGGCCGCGGGCGGCGATCTCGTCGATGAATCGGGCGCAGGCGGTGTCAGGCTTCATGGATTCCCTCCTTGCCGGCGGCGACCCGCAGGGCCTTCAGGACCCGGTGGAACCGGACCCGCAGGGCCCCTTCGGAATCGCCCAGCACCTGGGCGATCTCCCCGAACGGGAGATCCTGGTAGATGCGGAGCTGGACCAGCATGCGTTCTTCCTCGGTGAGGGAGGCCAGGAGTTCTTCCAGGGTCCGTCGCTTGACCGCGCCTTCCTCCACCCCTTCGGCCGCGGACTCGCGGGCGGCGGGGCGGGCTTCCAGCATCTTCTGCTCCCGGTGGTGCTTGCGGCAGTGGTCGTAGAAGGTGTTCTTGCCGATGCTGAACAGCCAGGTCGTGAACGGGCGCTGGGGGTCATATTCGGCCAGGTGTCCGAAGGCCTTGGTGAAGGTCTCCTGCACCAGGTCGTCCACCAGCGGCGGCGGCGCGTTCAGATACCGCAGGAACCCGACCAGGGAGGGCAGGTGACGATCGACCAGTCCGCAGTAGCCGTCGCGCGCCCCTTCCAGGGCCCGGTGCACCAGATCGGCATCGGTCGGGCCGTCGGTCGGGGGGGCGTTGCGGTGGGGTGTCGCCATGCTTCGTTCGTCACCTGTTCCTGTCGGGGGCTGGATTCTTCCCTGTTATAGCGGATGGGGGCCGAAAAATCCAGCGCCGGGTCCCTGGGCGGCCGCCGCGGGCCGGTCTGCGGCGCGTTTCCCTGGGGCCGTCTCCCTCCTTTCCCCGGGTCGCGGTCGACCCGGACATCCGTGCTTCACCCCGGTTACGCCCGGATGGGGGAGGGCGTTACAGGAAACTACTTTTTCACCTGCTGGATCGCTTCGGGGCGGGAGGACGCCCGGTGGGCCATGGGGAACACCCCGGCCATGTCGAGGACGGTGAATTTCAGGTTGTCGAGCCCGGTGATGGCCAGATCGCCCTGGAAATCCTCGACGACCTGCATAGTCACCTTCATGATCCCGACCACCCCGGGGCTGTTGATCAGTTTGCAGGGGCTGAAGTCGAAGACCATCCGGACCTGGCCCTTGGCGAGCAGGCCGGACACGATCTCCTGAACCCGGGCGGCGGCGTCCTGGCCGAAATACCCATGCATCTCGAGGACGGGAACCCCCTCCTCGTGGCGAAGCTCGATGGAAAACGGCTGGGCGGGTACCTGTGGCGACATGGCTCCAGGCTATCACCCGGTCACCCTTTTTTCAATGCCAGGCACCGGGCGATCACCACCCCCTGGCGGCTGACCCGCACCGGAACCAGGGTGACCTGGATCGAATCGCCCGGTGACAGATCGGGCACCGGAATGGCGGCCTCGATGGAATACTGGACCCCGTCGGGGCCGGTCATCTCGATGGTGACCCCCCGCTCGCGCGTGAACCGGGTGACCTTCCCGGTCAGTTCCAGGCGCTGGGCCAGCACCGCTCCCGGCCGCAGAGGGCCGGTGGTCACCCGGGCCGGGGCATTCTCGGTGGTGGCCCACCAACCGACCACCATCAGCAACACCGCGAACCCGAGCAGGAAGGGCTCGATCCCGGACAGGCCATGGTATTCGCGCAAGCCCAGGGCCTCGATGAGGCGGGCCAGGCCGGTGCGCTCGGGTTCCTTCTTCAGGCGGGCCAGGCTGTAGGGGGAAGGGGCCTTCTGGCGGTTTTCCTCGGCCTGTCGCCGTTCCTCCAGCTTCTTCTCGTCGCGCAGGTCGGGTTCGACCGGCAGGCCGAGATCCTGCAGGGCCTGGAGGGTGGCCTCCCGGACCTTGCGGACCTTGCCGTCGAGGGGCGGCAGTAACTGCTTTTCCAGGCGGTACAGCGGGTACAGGTTGTCCTTGTCGGGGTTGGCCTGGAACAGGCACAACCCCTTGAGAAACAGGGCTTCGGGGACGTTCTGGAGGAGATAATCGGTCAGCGCCTTTCGCACCAGCGGGAAATCGAACTGGATCATGCAGGCCAGCGCCTGCTCCTGCTCCGATTCGTCGCGGTTCGACAGCATGAACTCGACGGCCGAGAGGGCGCGGGGCGGGTCGAGGCGCCGGATCAGGTCGATGGTGATGCCCTTGATCCGGCGGGACCGCGACTGCAGGAACGGGCCCAGAAAGGGAAGGGCCTTGTCCGGATCGGCGTTTCCCAGGTATTCGAGCGCCGCCGCCTGGACGGTTTCGTGGGTCGATTTCAGCTGGCGCACGGCCGCGGCCCCGAACTCCAGCAGGCGCAGGCGGCCGGCGGCCCGGAAGCCGGCCGCCAGCACGGCCGGCGGCTGGCTGTTCCTGCCGTTCAGCAGGTCGGCCAGCAGAGCCCGGGCCTCCTGGCGCTGTTCCGGGGCCAGCTGGTTCAGGCGGGCGATCAGGGCTTTCGCGGGGTCGGGAGCGGGTTCGGCGGCGGCGCCCGGGGGGCGGCGCGCCATCAGGCAGCCGCTTCTCCACCCGCAGCAGCATCATGCCCACCGCCGTCAGCACCTGC
>CAZKPI010000779.1:0-2546 GCA_964554555.1 uncultured bacterium | reverse complement strand
CGCGCCCCGGTCCGGGGCCCTCCGGCCGGCACCGCCTTCGGCCGGGCCTGGAGACCAGGCCGGGCGCGCCGGCCCCGGCTGGCGGACCTGGCTGGGCTTCCTCGTCGGGGCCGTGTGGCTGTCCATTCCCCTCCTGGGTATCTCAGCCGCCGACCGGGTCTGGTGCGACCTGACCCGGCAGGTCCGGGAGGCCCGGGTCCGGCAGAGGCATCAGGAGATCTTCGAACGCTTCGGCCGGGCCAACGCAGGTGTGGCCCTTCTGGAGGAGCGCCTGCAGAACCTCGTTGGCCGGGCCGCCTCAACGACCCTGGCCGGCGGGCCGGCGACGCCCACCCCCGAACTCTGGCACCGGTTCGGGCAGAGCATCACCGACCCCCTGCGCCAGGCGGATCTGGCCCCCCTGCTGTTCCTGGGCCAGCCATGGGCCGGCCCGGCCTCCACCGCCAAGCTGATCGACCTGGGGCCGGGCCCGGCGCTGGCTTCGGGGGAAGAGGCCTTCTTCCAGACCCTCCTGCACGACGGGGCCGCTTTTTACACCGGGGTGGGGGGCGATTGGCCCGGCCTGCGGCAGGGCCTGACCGGCTCGCTGGGCCTGCAGGTGTCCCCCTACCATTTCTTTGCCGAGCGCATGTCAGGCCTCTATCCCTGCCTGCGTCAGGGGAAGCCGGGCTGGCTCTATTGGCAGCCCGTCTTCCGTCCGGGGACGTCCGGCGCGCCGGGCGGAACCCTGGCTGGGGCGGTCCTGCTGGTCCTGCCGCGGGATGACCGCCTGGAGCGGGACCGGGCCCTGCACGTCCGTCTCTCTGACGATCCCGATGCCGAGGTGGCCCTGGTCGGGGCGGATGGCGGCCCCGCGGTCTTGTCCGGCGGCTTTCCCGCCTCGCTGGCGCTTCTCCTGGAACGGGGCATGGCGGTGCCGGCCGCCGCCGGCTGGATCATCACCGACGGGCCCCAGGGGGCGGGCCCGGCCGGCCGGCTCGTCGCCGCCAGCCCGTGGACCGGGGACCGTTCGCGCGAAGAGGCGCCTTCCCGCCGGTTCCTCGCGGCCCTCCTGGTCTGGATCCTGCTGGAAATCGCCTGGTGGCGGACCGTCATGGGGGGCGGCGCCATGGCCGGCTCCCTGCGCGGCATCCTGTTGTCGGGCATGCTGGCGGCGGGGTTCCTGCCGCTGGCCGCCGCCTTTCCCCTCATCGAGCGGTTCCACCTGGAGGAGATCGAGAGCCTGCGGCGGCAGACCGGCCTGGCCCTGCGCACCCACCTCGACGATCTCGAACGGCGCCTGACCCTGCACCGTCCGGTCGCCTGGACCTGGGTCTCCCGGTTCTGCCGCCACCCCCGCCTGCTGGGCGCCATTCGGGCCGCTTTGCGCTGGCGGGCCGCCCATCCCGGGGCGGGTTCCCTGGAGGGGGGGCCGGGGTTGCTGAAGGTCATCCGGGCCCTCAAGGCCGGGGCCAAGGCCGGGATCCACCGGGACACCTTCCCGGCCAGCGAGCCCTTCCAGCTGGAGATCGATATGGTGCGGGTGCTGACGCCGGGCGGTGAGGCCCTCGGTCCGGGGGCCGCCGCCACCGGCGGGCAGGACGCGGTGGATGACTTTGCCAAGGCCATGGGGGTCATTGCCAAGGGTATTCTGACCTCTCTCGGTGCGCCGGTGGACCAGGCCAGGGATGGCGGGTTCCAGGCGAGGGAGGTCAAAGAGGAGATCGGTCTCGGCATTGGCCTGGACATCCTGCGCCAGACCTTCGGCGAGGACATGTACCTGCGCCTGATCCACCGGCCCGGCGAACCGGTGTTCCTGGTGGCCGGGGTCGGAGGCATCCTGGTCCTGTTACAGCCGTTGCCTGACCCGCGCCGGCCCGAGTTCCTCCTGTATGTCTCCTACAGCTTCCACACCCTCGAGTTGTGGCAGATCCCGCGGGTGGCGGGCTGGGGAGCGGCCCGCGAGTTCTCGCGCCCCGGCCTTCCGGCGGGAATGCGGGTCCGCTGTCTGATCGCCGAGGAACCGCTCATCGGCCAATGGCTCGTCCCCGACCGGGGGGGAAGCATCCCTGACAGCCGCCGCCTGGCCCGCTGGGCGGTCGCCGGCAAGAGTCCCCTCTCCGCCGTGGTTGGCGGGGAAGGGGCGGCGGACCTCGTGGAGGTCCGCCAGGGCCAGATCAACCGCAACTACGTCCTGATGGCCGCCGCCGCCGAGGCGCCCCTGCGGCAGGCGGCGATGCGGCATCGCCGGAATCTTCTCGACCTCTATGGGTTCACCATCCTCCTGACCGTTCTGCTGGCCCTCGCCGCCGCGGGCGGCATCACCGGCCCTGTGCACCTGCTGGTGGGCGGCATGCGGCGGGTCGAGGCGGGGGATTACCGGTTCCGGATCCCGGTCGACCGGGACGACGAACTCGGCGACCTGGTGCGAGCATTCAACGGCCTGACCCGCGCCCTGGAGGAGCGGGAACTCATCGGCCGGATGGTCTCCCGCGGGGCCCGGGAGTCGGTGCGGGGGGAGGGGGCGGCGGCGCCGGCCGGCGGCCGGTGCGAGCGGACCCTGCTGA
>CAZKPI010000778.1:0-2557 GCA_964554555.1 uncultured bacterium | reverse complement strand
TGGTTGCCCGGCCGGGAGCCGCCGGCCCGGGAGTGGCGGCGGCGGATGGCAGGAGGGCGGCCAGTTCCTCGGCGGCGGCCACGCGTTGTTTCTGTTCGGCCAGCCGGGCGGTCACCGCCTCGCGGAGCGGCCCGGCGGGCAGGGCCAGCAGGGCCGCCTCCAGCCTGGCGATCTCGCGGCGTTCCCCGTCGAGGTTGGTGCAGTCGAAGGTCTCGAGTTCGGTGGCTTCTGTCCCTGAAGCGGTCCGCTGAAGGGACATCCGGGTGGCTTTCTGGCGCATCTGGCTCAGATCGGGCATCTTGGGCGGGGTGAACCGGAACCGGCTCTGGGGGTTGGGCCCCTGCACCGGCTTCATCCCCCCGCCGGCCGGGTCGGGATCGATGGGTTCGACCGGCTCGGCCAGTCCGCCGCGGCCGCCGGCGGCAGGCCGCTCGGGGCCGACAACGGCCTTGTCCATCCAATCGGGGAAGGGGGCCTGGGGCAACGGCGCCGGCCCGCCCTCCTGGGCGGGCGCGGGGTTGCACAAAAAGATCATGGCGGCCACCAGGGCGGCGGCCCCTGTTCCGAGCGGTTTCATGCCCGCACAGTACCATGCCCGAAATCGGGGACACAAGACCGGATTTTTCGCGCACGGGGTACGGTTTCACGGGAAACCGGTGTGTCAGATCTGGCGTGTGGCACCGGCCAATAGGACACCGGTGACGCACCTCCGCGTTCGTTGTACCAGCAAACCCTCATGGCATGAGGGTTTCTCGTGTTGGCATGGCGACTGCTTCATTTCCGGACGGCGCAAACCTGGTGGGACAGTCCTGGCTCACCCACCCGCAAGGCACGAGGAGGGAAGCATGGCAAGGTCGAAGCGGTCCCGGGGGTTGACCCTGATCGAACTGATGATCGTCATCTTCATCGTGGGGATCCTGTCGGCCATTGCCATCCCCAACTTCAAGAAGGCCCGCGAGTCGGGGCGGGCGCGGTTGGCGTTGGCGGCCGGCGGAGCCATGGATGTCGGCACCTTCCGCGAAAACGTCCGCAATGGGTATGTTCCCCTGCCCTCGGCCATCACCTACGAGGGGATGTTTGCCGACTACACGTTCGACACCGGCCTGGAGGAGGTTCCCGGCCAGCTGTTCACCCCTTCGTACTGCACCGCCGTCAGCCGCAACCCCCTGACCGGGGAAATGGAGACCTTCATCTCGGTCGGTCTGAATTCGAACCTCGAGGCGGAAACGTTCCGGCGCAAGCCGCTCAACCTCGCCATCCTCTTCGACATCTCCGGGTCGATGAAGGAACCTCTGAGCGGGTATGACGGCCTGCGGCGGCCGGCGCCCGAGCTGGCGGCGGCAAACGAGAACCCCCTGACGAAGTTCGAGGCGGCCACCCGGGCTCTTGCGGCCCTGCTCGACCGGCTGACCCCGGCCGACCGGTTCAGCCTGGTGGTCTTTGAAAGCGACTCGCGGGTTGTCATCCCCATGCAGGGGGTCACTCCCGATCGGGTCCAGGAGTGGAAGCAAAAGATCAGAACGTTGTCTCCCGACGGCAGTACCAATCTCGAGGCGGGCCTGGCCACCGCCCTGTCGCAGTATTCCGGTCTGCCCCGCGAGGATCCGGAGAACCGGGAGAGCCGGGTCATCGTCATGACCGATGCCATGCCCAACACGGGCGACCACAGCCTGTACCGGTTCGAGAGCCTGTTGACCAATGCGGCCCGCGATCGGATCTATGGCACCTTCCTGGGGATCGGTCTTGACACCAACACCGATCTTACCACCCGGCTCGGGTCCATCCGGGGTGCCAATGCCTTCACGGTCCGGTCCCCCGCCGAGTTCGAACAGCGCCTGAACCGGGAGTTCGCCTACATGGTCACCCCGGTGGTGTTCGACCTGCGGCTTCGCCTCGAGGCGGAGGGCTACGAGATCCGGCGGGTGATCGGCTCGCCCGATGCCGCCTATGCCACCGGCGACCTGCTGACGGTGAACACGCTGTTCCCGACCCCGGTGGTGAACGGCGAGGCGAAGGGGGGGATCGTCCTGATGCAGGTGGTGAAGCGGTCTCCCCAGGCCAAGATCCGCCTCGTGGCCAGCTACCAGGACCGGGCGGGCCGCCCCGGCTCGGCGACCCGCGAGCTGTTCCTCGAGCGGAACCCTGAAACCTTCGACAACACCGGCATCCGCAAGGCGGTCCTGCTGACCCGCCACGTGGATCTCCTCAAGGACTGGGCCTTTGCCGCCCGCCTCGAGAGCGACCCCTCCCTGGACCGGCGTTCCCCGGCCGCCGATTCTGCGGCCGGCCGGACCTGGGAAACGGCGGTCGTCAGGCTGAGGTGCCCGGGCGACCGGCGGCAGGCCATCGAGAAGTTCAAGGAATACTTCACCGCCGAGATGCGGTTGATCGAGGACAAAAGCCTCAGCCAGGAGCTCGATCTGTTGACCCTGATCCTCGGGACCTCCCCTGATGGCGGTGCCCTGGCCCAGATTCCCGGATCATCTTCCTCCCGGTGATGACCCGGGGCATTGCGGCCCCCCCATTCCGATCCGTATAATCGGATGTACCATCACCT
>CAZKPI010000777.1:2341-2562 GCA_964554555.1 uncultured bacterium | reverse complement strand
TGGCCGTCCTGGTCGCCCTGCCGCTGGCCGCCTGGTTCGACCTGGGGGACCGCCGGCGGGCCGCCGGGCGCGAGGCCGCCGCCCGGGCGGTCCAGGCCGACCTGCGGGCGATCCTGGCCACCCTCGCGCGGCAGGTTGACCCCCAACAGCGCTTTGAGGACCTGACCCGGCGGGTGGTGACCGCTCTGCGCTGGGGCGAGGACCCGACCCCGGTCCTCGCG
>CAZKPI010000777.1:1103-2331 GCA_964554555.1 uncultured bacterium | reverse complement strand
TCAGGGGCGGAGACGTCGGCCCGGGAACAGGACTGGGCGCCTGGCGCCTGTTCCTGTTTGACGGGAACGGCCGCCGCCGCCTGGCCTCCTGGACCGAAAACGGCATGGTCAACGCCTCCGAGAAGACCCTCGCCCTGATCCGGCGCCTGACGGAACGGCCCGATGATGACGCCCACCGCGCCGACCGGCGTCTGGCCGAGTCCTTCCTGGGCCCCCCCGACGCCCTGAACCGCCTGGCGCGCCAGCCCCACCGGCTTCACGACCTCGCCGAACTGGGACTGCCGCGGCTGGCGGGGGTGTTCCCCTACCGCGACCGGTACCGCCGGAAGGGGTTCGTCCTGGCTATCGTCGATCCCGGCCGCCTCGACCTCGCCGCGCTGGTGCGCGTTACCCTCGACCGGCAGGCCCGGCTGGCCGGGCCGCGCTTCCGGTGGGGCCTGGCCGACCTGGAGACCCGGAGGGTGCTGGCCGCCCCCGGCCCCGCTCCCCTTCCCGCCGCCCGCCTCGACCAACTGCTTCGTCTCCTGCCGGTCAGCGAGCGGCGGACCGCCGACCAGGCGGAGGCCACCGCCCTGGCCGGCGAGCGTTTCCTCGTGGCCGCCGCGGCCGACCTCCCGGCCCCCCCGCCGGGGTTCTGGGAGGGCCGGCCCGCCCGGGCGGGACTGTTCCTGACTGCCCTCCTGCTGGTGGCGGGGGCCTCGCGGTTCCTGGCGGGACGCTTCGTTCCCCTGCGGGTGCAGATCCTGGTCCTGTTCGGGCTGGCCGCCGGCGCCAGCCTGGTCACCCTGCTGGGGTTCGGCCGCCTGGCCGCCGAGACCTGGGAGGAAGGGTTGATCCGCGACCGGATTGCCGGCACCAGGCAGGTGCTGGAAAAGCTCGACCAGGGGTTTTCCCCGTTCCAGGTGCGGATGGCCAGCCGCTACCGGGCGATCCTGGCCGGAGCCGGCGACCGGCGGGGGGTCCGGCGGCGGCTGGCCCGCTGGGCGCCGTGGTTCCGCCGCGCGGCGCGGGCGGTCTCGGTCCATGCCATTGCCAGCGACGGGACGGTCCTGTTCCGGCACCAGCCCGGCTCCTGGTATTCCTTCCGGGAATACTGGGGGGCCAACACCGAGCGTCTGCTCGACGAGATCGGCGCCTATACCGTCCAGCACTGGAACGACCCGGCCGGGCTGAAACAGCGAACCCGGGCCATCCGGTATGACATCCAGAAGGGCATCACCGTCGGGCT
>CAZKPI010000777.1:0-1093 GCA_964554555.1 uncultured bacterium | reverse complement strand
GGGGGGGGAGTTTTCGGGCATCGCCGGCCGCATCGGCCGGTTCACCCTGGGACAGCAGAACATGCGGCTGTTCGTCGATCTGGCCCGTGACAGCGGGAACCTCGCCTTTGCCGCCCTGCTCATCACGCACGAGAACAACGCCCTGGAGCGCAGTTTCCAGCGGGAAGCCCGGCGGCGGATCCGCGCCCTGCCCGGCGGGGCGGAGATGCGGTTCACCTCGGTTCTGCGGGCCGGGGTGCCGCGAACCTACGCCGCGTTCCGGGTGTCGCCCGCCGAGCGTGATCTGATGGACCTGGTCGGGGTCGCCGCGCGGACCAACTCGGCGCAGTCGGCCATGGGCTGGTATCGGGGCCGGGCCTCGATCCTGGTGGCGGTCCCGGGCAGTCAACTGCGGGACTACGTGCTGGTTCTGACGGCGCCGCTCGAGCCGATCCGGGCCGAGGCCAGGCGCCTGTGGCTGGCCTTCCAGGTGATCGCCGCCCTGCTCCTGGTGTTCGCCCTCGGCCTGGGGCTCATCTTTTCGGAACTGCTGTTGGAGCCGGTTGGAGCCCTGAGCATCGGCATCCGGCACCTGCAGGAAGGCCGGTTCGTGGGCTTCCCGATGCCCGCCACCGGCGACGTGCTCGAGGAGATCGGCCAGGGCATCCAGGCGATCATGGAGGAACTGCACAACCTGGCCACGGCGCAGGCCATCCACGGGCAGTTGTTCCCGCCCGGTCCCCTGGCCGCGGGCGGCCCGGGTCCCGCCTCCTCGTTCCTCCTGATCGGCCGGACCCGCTCCGCGACAGCGATTGGTGACGAGGTCTTCGATTACGGGGAGGCGGGCCCGGGCCGGGTGATCTTCTGGATGGCCAGCCTGCCCGGCACCATGCTGGGGTCGGCCCTGGGGCTGGCCATGACGAAGATGGCCTTCCGCCTGTCGACGGGCCCCGAGGCGGGCACCCCCGCCGTGGTGGTCCGGCGTCTGGTTGAGGGATTTCTCGACCGGAACCCCGGACTCGAGGGGGCCGGGGTGCTCCTCGGCTTCCTCGACCCGGCCTCCGGCCGGATCGACCTGGCCGGCTACCGGCGTCTGCAGGCCGCCATCGTGCGC
>CAZKPI010000776.1:0-2565 GCA_964554555.1 uncultured bacterium | reverse complement strand
CGGGCTCACCTTCCACCGCTGGAGCTTCGATCCCGGCGCTGATGACCTGCGGCCGGGCACCCACCTCGTCCGGTACCTGTTCGATCCGGCCGCCCAGACCCTCACGCGGCACGCCGAAGGCCGCAGTCTCGTCTTCCACGGCATCAGGAAGGCCGCCTTCCAGCTCTACGTGCACGAGGCGAACCCGGCCGTGCCGCTCGTGCGGGTCCAGCTGGAGGTTCTCGAGACGGGCGGGGGGCCGGCCGGATCACCACCCCTCGAACTGGCCACCTCGATCGGCAGTGCCTTCGTGCGCAGTTCCCTGAACCGGGCTGGAATTTCACCAGCTTCCCCGGGCCGGGCGCCAACGCCCCCTGAAGGGGCGCAGACGGAAGGGCCAGCCTGACGGAGAGCCGCTGATACCAGGTCAGCGGCGCGCCGGCCCCCAGGCGGAAGGGCCCCTTGGCCGCCGCGGGCCGGGGCGCGGCGGCTGACCCGGGGGTCGGGTCTGGGCGGGCCGGTCGGTCAGGCCTTGGGCGGACAGATCGGTCAGGTCTGGGCGGGCCGGTCGGTCAGGGCTCGGTGGGCAGATCGGTCAGAGGCATGGAAGGGGCGTTCTTGGGGATGATCAGGCGCTGACGGTTCCGCTCTTCCATCATCTGCCGCCCGCCCTCGTTGATGCGGTCGACGGTGTCGGAGATGGCGTCGGCGTTGTCGGGAACGGCCCCGATGGCTTTCCCCGTGCCGAAGTCGATCACCTTCTTCACCCCGCGCTCGATCACTTCGTTGGGCTTTCCGTCGGTGGAGATGACGCTCTTGATGCGCCCCCAGACGCCGTGGAAGAAGTTCGGCCCCAGGGTCTCCTTGCCGGCGATCTTGCCCAGCGCACTGGTGATCTTCGGGTCGAGGAGCTTGCCCGCCTTCCAGGTGACCACGTCGACGGCGATCGAGATGGCCGCGTCTTTGGCCCCGTTACAGCTGGCGTCGAAGAACCGCTGGTTGGCGTCGGTCAGGTCGTCCGAGGTGGCGACAAGGGTGGTGCCCACCCCCTTGAGGTAGGCGCTGGCGGCGCTGATCGCCGTCCCCGCGATGGAGAGGACGGTGCCGAACCCGGCGGTGAAGGCGGCCACGATCAGGCCGACCCCGAACAGCATCAGGCCGATGTTGCTGAGCAGTTCGCTGACCTTGACCAGGTCGTTGCCTGCGTTGCGCAGGCTCTGGACCATCTGCTTCTGGCCGTTGCCCGACAGGGCCTGGATGCTCTTGGCCCTGGCGGCCTGGGTGGAGGTCGTGGCCGACGTCTTGCTGGCCTCGACCTGGCCCTGGAGGGCGGCCATCTGGGTCTTGGCCTGGTTGATGGCGTCGTTGGCTTTCTTGATCTCGTTCTTGTAATAATCCCAGTCGGGCGACCCGTCCGGCTTCTTGTGCCCGGAAGCCCCGCTGGCGGCCGTCAGCAGGCCTGATTCCCACATGCCGAACTCCATCGGCTTGAGGGCATCGACCTTGGCCTTGGCCTCCTTGAACTGCGCGGCCGCGTCCCCGGCCCCTTCCGCCTGGGCCCACGCGGCGGTTTCGACCAGCAGGGGGTTGGCGGCGAGCAGGAAGGCGAGCAGGCTGGCCAGCAGGGTGCGGAACCGGCGGGTGCCGTTCAGGGGGCGGGGGGAGACCGTCAGAGCGGGGGCAGTCGCGGGGATCGTGGTGCGCATACGTTGTTCCTCCCTGGGCATTCCTTTCGTCGGGCGGGCGGCAGGGGCCGCCTGCCGTTCCTTCCCTGTCTTCCCCGTTCCCCGGTTCCGGTTACACCCGGAACCAGGGGCGGGCCATGGGGTCAGTCGAACATCTTGAGCCATCGGTTGACCTGTTCGAGATTGGTCTTTCCTGCATCGGCGGCCTGCAGGGGGCGGGTGCCCTCCGGCGGGGGCTGGGAAGGGGCGGTCAGGCCGGGGGTCGGGCTTGCCGGGCTCTGGGCGCCTTCCCAGCGGGTCTGAAGCGACTGTTCCATCCGGAGGGCGGCGATCTGGGAGGCCCTTTCCGCGGCCTGGGCCTGGAAGGGGTTGTCATACTCCGACACGCGCTGATACCAGGCGGCGGCCTCCTCGAGGTTGCCCTGCCGCTCGAAGATGGCGGCCAGCTCCATCTGGAGCAAGGGTTGCCCGGGGTCGCCGCGCAGAAGGTTCTGGAAGAGGGCGATGGCCTCGCCGGGGCGGCCGGAGGCTTCCAGGCAGAAGCCGAGGCGGTAGACGATGCCGATGTTGAGCGGGTCGCGGGCCTGCATCGCCTCGAAGTGCACCGCGGCCGAGGCGTAGAACCCGCCCTGGAACAGGCTTTCCGCCAACAGCAGGCGGGCGAATTCGTTGTCGGGCTCGGTGCGCAGAAGGCCATCGAGGACGGGGACAGCCTCGCCGAACTTCTCCAGGGCGACCAGGATGCGGGCCTCCTGCAGGGGGGGAAGGAGGCGGCGGCCGGTGCGTTCCTCCCAGCGCCGCAGGATTCCTTCCGCCTCGCGGACCCGCTTCATCTCGTAGTGGAGATTGGCCGCGGCCTGGAAGGCCTCGGGGTCGTCGGGAAACTCGCTCATCACCCGCG
>CAZKPI010000775.1:0-2566 GCA_964554555.1 uncultured bacterium | reverse complement strand
CCGAGTTCATCCATGACAACCTGGCCATCCAGACGAACGTCATCCATCAGTGCTGGCGGCACGGGGTCAAGCGGTTGCTGTTCCTCGGTTCATCGTGCGTGTACCCCCGTGACTGCCCCCAGCCGATCAAGGAGGAATATCTCCTGACCGGCCCTCTCGAGAAGACCAACGAGCCCTACGCGGTGGCCAAGATCGCCGGGTTGAAGATGTGCGAGAGCTACAACCGGCAGTATGGAACGCAGTTTCTGTCGGTGATGCCCACCAACCAATACGGGTTGAACGACAATTACCATCCCGAGCATTCCCATGTGTTTCCGGCGTTCATCCGGCGGTTCCACGAAGCGAAGGTTGGCGGACAGCCGTTCGTCACCGTGTGGGGAACGGGCAAGCCCTACCGGGAGTTCCTGTGCAGTGACGACCTGGCCGAGGCCGGTCTGTTCCTGTTGAGCCAGCCGGCCGAGGTGGTGTTCCGCGACCCCGCCGCCCTGTTCAACGTGGGCATGGGCACCGACCTGACGATCGCCGACCTGGCCCGCACGGTGGCCCGGGTGATCGGCTACACCGGCGAGATCCGGTTCGATCCCTCGAAACCCGACGGCACCCCGCGCAAGGTGCTCGACATGTCGAGGCTGTTTGCGCTGGGCTGGAAACCCCGCATTTCCCTCGAGGATGGCATCCGCCTCGCCTACCAGGATTTCCAGACCCGGGTGGCCGCCCCCCCTGCCGGCCCTCCCCGGCGCCTGCCTGCCATGGACACTGCTTCCAAGGCATAGAAGAGGGTCTGGAGAGTTCCCCTCGCGAACCATCATCCACCATCCGGAGAACTGAGCCATGAAGAAAAAGGTCGCCCTCGTCACCGGAATCACCGGGCAGGATGGCGCCTACCTGGCCGAACTTCTGTTGGACAAAGGCTACGAGGTCCACGGCATCAAGCGGCGGGCTTCGCTGTTCAACACCGACCGGATCGAGCATCTGTACCAGGACCCCCACGAGAAGGACCGCCGGTTTTTCCTGCACTACGGTGACATGACCGACTCGACCAACCTGATCCGCATCATCCAGGAGGTCCAGCCCGACGAGATCTACAACCTGGCCGCCCAGAGCCACGTCAAGGTCAGCTTCGAAACCCCCGAGTACACGGCCAACGCCGACGGTCTCGGAGTCCTGCGCCTTCTCGAAGCGATCCGCATCCTGAAGCTGGAAAAGAAGACGCGGTTCTACCAGGCCTCCACCAGCGAGCTCTTCGGCAAGGTTCAGGAAACCCCACAGCGCGAGACGACTCCGTTCTACCCGCGCAGTCCCTATGCCGCCGCCAAGTTGTACGCCTACTGGATCGCGAGGCCTACGGCATGTACGGCTGCAACGGCATCCTGTTCAACCACGAGAGCCCGCGGCGCGGCGAGACCTTCGTCACCCGCAAGATCACCCGTGCCGCCTGCCGTATCAAGGCCGGCATGCAGGAGAAGCTCTTCCTCGGCAACCTTGATGCGAAGCGCGACTGGGGCCATGCCCGCGACTACGTCGAGGCGATGTATTTGATCCTTCAACAACCCGAGCCAGACGATTACGTCGTGGCCACCGGCGTCACCACCAGCGTGCGCGATTTCGTGACGATGGTCTTCCGGGAACTTGGGGTAACCATCGAATGGCAGGGGAAGGGTGTCCAGGAACGCGGCATCGACCAGGCCACGGGGAAAGTGGTGGTCGAAGTCGATCCCCGCTATTTCCGGCCCACCGAGGTCGATCTCCTGCTGGGCGATTCCACCAAGGCGAGAACGAAGCTCGGCTGGAAACCCCAGACCGACCTCCAGGCCCTGGTCGCGGAGATGGTCCGGGCCGACCTGGCCGAAACCGGCAAGGTGTCGATCCTGCGCCAGGCCGGCCACCAGGTCTATGAATCATTCGAATGACCGATGGCCTGTCCCGGCTCGGCGGGCCAGGCATCACTGAGGGAGATGGTTCCATGAAAGTCGTCATCCTGGCGGGCGGGCTGGGCACGCGGCTCAGCGAAGAGACCGGCGTCCGGCCCAAGCCCATGGTCGAGGTCGGCGGCCGGCCGATCCTGTGGCACATCATGAAGATCTACTCGTCGTACGGCTACCACGATTTCGTCATCTGTTGCGGGTACAAGGGCTACATGATCAAGGAGTTCTTCGCGAACTACTTCCTGCACACCTCCGACGTCACCTTCGACCTCAAGCAGAACAAGATGATCACGCACCAGAGCTTTTCCGAACCCTGGAAGATCACCCTGGTCGACACCGGCGACGAGACGATGACGGGCGGCCGCCTCAAGCGGGTGGCCCACCACCTTGGCCGTGAGCCGTTCATGATGACCTACGGAGATGGGGTCTCCGACATCAATATCGCCGAGCTGGTGCGGTTCCACCAGAGCCACGGGAAGAAGGCCACCCTGACCGCCGTCCAGCCCCCCGGCCGGTTCGGGGCCCTCGCCATGGCCGACGCCACAACCGTCCGCTCGTTCATGGAGAAACCGAGCGGCGACGGCGTCTACGTCAACGGCGGATTCTTCGTGCTCGAACCCGCCGTCCTCGATCTGATCAAG
>CAZKPI010000774.1:0-2577 GCA_964554555.1 uncultured bacterium | reverse complement strand
CCCCCCCCGCCAGGCTACCCCCGCGCTCTGCGGCACCCTCGACCCCCCCCGCCCGCCTTCACCCCGCGCGGACCTGAACCCGGCCACCGGTCGGCCGCCCGCCAGACGCCCCGAACCACGCCGAAGCCGGCCCCCTTCCCCGATGAAGCGTGAAGGTCCGCCCCGGCCCCGCCTTCGGGCCGGCGAAACGCCACCACCGCCAGCCCTGCTCTGCCCCTGCCCCTGCCCGCGAATTGCCACCAATCCGGCGGCGGCGGGACGTCAGGCCTCGCCGCCCTCCCGCTTCCCGCCCCGGCCGAACTGCCCCAGCAGGAACTCCATGAACCGCTCCGCGGCGGCCAGGGGGCGGCGGTCGGGCTTGCGCACCAGGAAGACCGACATCTGCAGGCCGGGGAAGGCCCGCACCACGCGCAGGTCTGGCCCCTTCACGTAGGACGGCAGGACCGCCGCCCCCAGCCCCCGCGCCACCAGCTGACGCACCACCGCCACATGATTGATCGGCCGCAGAACCGCGGCCGGCGGGCTCTTCTCGAACAGGTCGGTCCGCTCGCGCAGAACCTCCTCCTGCCAGTCGCCGAGCACGAACAGCGGACGTTCCCCCAGCAGGCGCGCCGCGCCGCCCCGGTGACCGGCCGCCGTCACCAGCACATGGGGGAAACCGGTCAGCCGGATCTCCTCGAGCCGCCGCGACACCGGCGGCCGCGAGACCAGCCCGAAATGGCAGTCGCCGGCCAGCACCGCCGGCTCGATGTCGGCCGTCTCCTTCATCACGAACTGGAAGGTTACCGCCGGGTGCCGCTGGGCGAACCGCGCCAGCAGACCCGGCATCACGTACAACAGCAGGCTCTCGAGCACCCCGGGCCGGATCGTGCCTTTCAGCCCGCCCTCGACCTGGGCCAGGTCGTCCCGGATGTCCTCCAGCCACGGCATCAGGTGCTGGCAGTGGGCCCGCAGGCGTTCCCCCGCCGGCGTCAGGCTGACCCCCCGCCCCCGGTGGAACAGCCGACAACCGAGGTCCCGCTCCAGGGCCTGGATGGTCAGGCTGAGGGCGGGCTGGGACACGCTCACCTCGTCGGCCGCCTTCGAGAAACTGCCCGCGCGGGTGACCGCCAGGAACGCCTGCAGGGCGCGAAATTCCATAAGACTTTTTTATATTAACTATAAAAACTATGAATTTGTCAAATATGGATGCCGCGTGCGATGGTGAAGGCGAGGGCAGGGCCGCCGGCCGCTCCCCGGACCGCGGGGCCGGAACCAGCCGCCGGGAGGACCGCCAGGAGGCGCCCGGAGAGACCCGACCCCTCGACAGGAGGCAAGCATGCGACCACAGGTTGGACCGACCGCTGTCAGGCCGCGGGTTCCGCCGTCCCCGGCCGGTTTCGGGGCAGACCTCCCGCGCCGGTTCCCTTCTGCCCGCCGGCCCGCGCCGCCCCCAACCGGGGCCGGCGCCGCCCGCCGACCGGTCCGGCCCACCGGCTTCCTGGCCCTTGTCGTCGCGGCGGGGCTCTGGCTGGCCGCCGTCGTCCCCGTCCTGGCCTGGGGGGAGCTCGGCCACCGTCTGGCGGCACGCCTGGCCGGGGCGCGCCTGACCCCGGAGGCCCGGCGGTTCGTGGCCGTCACGCTGGGCGGCGATTCCCTCGCCGACGTCGCCATCTGGGCGGACCGCATCAAGCCCGAACGCCCCGAGACCGCTCCCTGGCACTACCAGAACTTTGACCGCCAGCGAGAATGGGACGACGACCCCGCCCCGGCCGGGGCCGGGGGGACCCTCCCCGCCGCCGCCGCCCGCTGCCGCGCCCTGCTGGCGGGCGACGCCGGCCCCCCCCTCGAACGGCGCGAAGCGCTCATGTTCCTGGTCCACCTGGTGGGCGACCTGCACCAGCCCCTGCATTGCGCCCCGGCCGGCGACCAGGGCGGCAACGCCGTCAAGGTCTGGCTGTTCGGCGAGGAGACCAACCTCCACCGGGTCTGGGACGGCGGGCTCATCTGCCGCACCGGCCTCGCCGAGGACGCCTACCTCGCCGCCCTCGAATCCGACCCGGAACCCGAAGCGGCTCCCGGTGACATGGGCACCCGGGCCTGGGACGCGGTTTTCGCCGGTTGGGCCGCCGAGAGCAACCGCGCGGCCGTCTGGCACGCGTATCGCCTCCCCCCCGACCACCGCCTCGCGGAACGGTATCTGCAGGCCAGCATCCGGGTGGTCAACCGGCAATTGCGGAGGGCCGGCCGCCGCCTCGCCGGGATTCTGAACGACCTCGCCGACCAGCACCCCCCGGCAATGGCCGCCGTCCCGCCCGCCGCCGGGGCCGCCCCCCAGGCGGCGTTGGCCACCGGCCTCTGAATCCGGCCGGCGGCGGCCGCCCGGTCACCGGGTGGGCCGTCCCGGGCCTTCATCCGGGCCCCGACCGACACGCCGCCGGCCACACCCCTTTGCCGCCCCGGATAACGGCGCGAAACACCAGTTTCGCGCACCGCCATGGGGTCTTCCCTTTCCTCCCCGGACCCATCGGCCGACCAGGATCCACGAGGTTCTGGAAAAACCCGCTGGTGCCGCCTCCGGCCGGAGGGGCGCCACGG
>CAZKPI010000773.1:0-2577 GCA_964554555.1 uncultured bacterium | reverse complement strand
CCCCCCCGCCCGCTTCACCTCCCCAGGGGAAACTGGTTCCGCTCGAAGAGTATCTGGCCTTCCTTGAAGGGTTTGCCTTCTCCGAAAAGGATCTGCGGGAATGTCGCCTTTTTCCCAGAAGGTTTCACCATTCCAGATGAAGACTCCGAGACAGGTTCCATGATGGTATGATAAAATGTCATACCAGGAGGTTTTGAATGCCAGTAACCAAGATCGCCATCAGCATCGAGCAGCGACTCCTTTCCCGACTGGACCAGCTCATCAGGAAGTGGGGGATTTCCAGTCGGAGCAAGGCCATTCAGGAAGCAGTCGAGGAGAAGATCGAGCGGCAGGAAAAATCCCGGCTGGCCCGGGAATGTGCGAAGCTCGATCAAGCTTTCGAGCGGGCCATGGCCGACGATGATCGGACCGGACTGGACGAATGGCCCGAATACTGAGGGGTGACATCTATTGGGCCGATCTCGACCCGGTTCGGGGCCAGGAGCAGGCCGGTTTGCGTCCGGTCGTCGTCATCAGCCAGGACGTGTTCAATGAACGGTCCGGAACGGTCATCGTCATGGCATTGACCAGCCAATCACCACGGGCGGGGTTTCCCCTGACCTTGGAGCTATCCTCCAAGGAGCTTCCCAAGAGATCCTGGGTGAAAATCAGCCAGGTCAGGACCATTTCCACCCTTCGCCTGGGGAAAAGACTGGGCCGGGTTTCCCCGGAGGAAATGGCAACCCTGGTCGAGGGGTTGAACGAGATCATAGCCCCCTGATTTCCCCATTTCCCGGGCCGGCCAGCCACCGTTCCCCTGGCCAGAACGAAGGCCGGGCCTCCGAAAGGAGGCCCGGCCTTGGTTGAGACGAGGTCGGAACCGGCTTCGTCAGGGTTGCCGGCCGGTGAGGGGCCCCGGCCGGTGCTGACGGGCCGCGGTCAGAACTTGTAGATGAAGCTCGACTGCAGGCGGGTGTCGTCCCCCTCGAGGCGGTTCACGTAATCGGTTTCCAGGCGCATGTACTCGAGGCCCATCTGGACCGCCTCGTTGAGATCGTACAGGGCGTTCAGCCAGCGGGTGCGGTTCAGGGTGCGCCAGCCGTTCTGGAGTTGGTCGTTGTCGGGGTTGTCGACGCTCATGCCCAGGTTGTAGCGCCACTTCTGGAAGGGCCCCATGTTGAGCTCGAACCAGCCGCCCTTGCTCTTGATGCCGGCGGCGTTGATGAACCGGCCGCCGAAGGCGGCGCCGTTGAGGACGGTGCCGGAAGCGCTGGTCACGGCCACGCCCTGGCCGATGCCGCCCATGTACTCGTCGAGGTTCTTGCCTTCCCACAGCTCGCCCTTGAACGCGAAGGTCTTGGAGAAGGCGATGTTCACATCGACGCCGCGGGAGTAGCTCCGGGGGGCATCCTTACTGCCGGTCACGTTGTAGTCATACTCGTCGTTGCCGGTGTGTCCCCAGAACCCGACCGTGCCTTTGAAGGCCTTGTTGGTGGGGAAGGTGTAGCCGATGCGCCCCTGGAACGCGGGGGAGCCGGAATCGGCACCGGTGTCGGGATTGTTGCTGAGACCGGCGACGGCGTTGCCGACTTTGCGCGAGGCGGCGACCTGGACCAGGAGTTTCGCATTCTTGTTGGAAAAGGCCTTGCTGAGCCGCAGTTGCGGATGGCGGAAGCCAAGGTTGCCGGCCTGCCAGGCGACGGTGTAGTTCAGCTGGTTGGGGTTCTGGGGGCCGATGAGATCCCAGGTCTGGCCCATCAGCAGGGAGACGTCCTCCGGCCAATCGACCTGGAAGAAGCAGTGGCGGGTGCGCAGTATCGCGCTGTTCTCCAGGGCTCCACCGGTGAGGTTGCCCCCGAACAGATCGAATTCGACCTGGCCGCTGACCTTGGCCTTGCCGGCTTCCGGGCCCTTGAAGTTGAAGCCGAAGCGGGAGGCGTTGATCGTCTGGTTGAAATGGCGGTCATTCAGGGGTGCGGCACTGCCGGAGAGTGCCCACCGGGCGAAGTTGCCCGTATCGGTGCGGGAGCGGTCCCAGGACATGTCCTGCTTCAGGAACCCGTAGAGATCGACGTGGTACTTGGTCTGCAGGCTGGGCTTGGCCGGAGCGGCCGGCTTGGCCGGAGCGGCCGGCTTGGCTGGCTCGGCGGGTTTGGCCGGCTCGGCGGGGGCCGGGGCGACCGCGTCCGGGGCGACCGGTTCCGGCCTGGCGGACACCTTCGCGTTGATCTCGACCAGGGCCTTTTCCAGGGCGTCGACCCGGTCGCGCAGTTGGGCGTTCTCGGCCTGCAACGCTTCGATCCGGGGAACAAGGTCGGTCTCAGCCCAGACGGGGCCGGCGTGACACAGGACAGCCAAAACCATCACCAGCAGAAACGGACGATGCATGCGTTCACCGCCTCGGGAATTTTGGGGATTGGATGATAACCCTTTGAACCCCCCGCCCTGGGCTGGGTGCCGGGCGGGAGGGAAAGACCGTTCCTGTCCCCTCAAACAGTGGCATTTGGCAAGGGAATTCCTTCCCTTTTTCGGCAGGAGGAGGGAAATGGATGAGTAGTGGCGGGGAAAACGTTCTGCGTCAGGGCAACGCCGCCCGGC
>CAZKPI010000772.1:0-2581 GCA_964554555.1 uncultured bacterium | reverse complement strand
CGGGCGGGGGCGGGGCTGGTGCCGCGCGTAGCGGTGATCTCCTGGGCGGCCGCGTCGAGCACCCGGGCCTGTTCCACCCCGCGCGTCCGCTTCAGTTCAACACTGCACCGCGCCAGCCCGCGGCGGGCGGCGACATTGGAGGGGTCGAGCACCGCCGCCATCTGGTATTCCTTGCAGGCCTCGGCGAAGTTGCCGGTCATCTCGAACAGGCGGCCCAGGTTGAAGTGCACCCCCGGATGGCGGGGGGACTGGTCATAGGCCTGTTTCAGGAGGGCATGGGCCTGCTTGAACCGCTGTTGGTAGATGTGGTTGACCGCCTCCTCGACCAGAATGTTGGTGTTGTCGAACTGGGCGGCGGCCGGCCAGGGCGACCCGACGGCCAGGCCCAGCAGGGCCGCGAGGGCCAGATGTTTCCACGACGGCATGGTTCAGGACCTCCTGACGGGCGGTTCATCCGCCCGCGACACCGGCCCCCGGGGGACGGCGCGGCCGCTGTTCCCCGGGACCGCAGAAAGCCGGCAGGCTTTGACGCCCCGCCGGGGGTATGCTATGATCGCTTCGTCTTCACACATCTCGTTTCGGAGGAAGGTATGTCGATTTTCCGCTTCATCTGGTGGGCCATGATCATCAGCGCGGTCGCTTTCGCGGGCTACGTCTACGGGTACCTGTCCGACTGACCGACGGTCACGGCACACCGGGGAGCGCAGGGGCTTCCCGGTTTTTCATTTTCCGGGGATCCTGATCACGCCCGCACCTCCCGCGGCCGGATCGCGCAGGGCCAGCCCCCCCATCACGCGCTGCTGCTTCTCGGGGTCGGTCAGCAGGGCCGCCAGGGTCCGCAAAGCCCGGAAGTCCCCCTTTTCCAGGAGAACCTCGGCGCACAGCTGACGCACCCGGGGCGAAGGATCGTCGAGGGCCCGCACCAGCATGTCGTTGGCCGATGAACCGGTGACCGCCGCCATGAACAGCAGAGCGCTCAACCGGATCCGTTGTTCCGGGTCCCAGATCAGTTTCTCCACCGCGGGCTTGGCCATCACCGCCCGCAAGGCGGTCAGGTTGTCGATCATGCTGGCCTTCGTCCGGGGGTTGCGATCCTTCTCCAGCAGGGCGATCAGCGAAGGGACGTTCTCCAGACGGGCCACCCGCCGGAAGGCCGACAGGAAGGCCGGAATGGCCCACTGCCGCGCCTTCCCCCATTCGCGCAGGAGGTCCTCGAACAGGCCGGGGCTCCGCACCTGGCCCAGCGCCCAGGCGGCCCGTTCCGCCACCGCCGGTTCCTCGTCGTTGAGCAGGCCGAAGAGCGAGGCGGTCAGCTCGGTCACCCGGTAGGTGCCGATCAGCCACGCGCCGCTCGCCCACTCCCACCGCTGGGTAGAGACCAGCAGGTTCCGCACCTCGCCGATGACCCGCGGTCCCAGGCCGTTCTGCAGGTAGATGCCCATCACGTTGGCCTTGACCCGGTTCGAGGGATCGCGCAGGTAGGGCAGAACCAGCTGTTCGACCGTCCGGAACGGCAGGTTCCCCATGGCCTCCACCGCATTGGCCCGGATGCGCGGCTCCTGGTGCAGGAGGCTGTGCTGGTAGTACCCCACCAGGATCTCCTTGCGGAACCGGCCCAGCGACATCAGGGCGGTGGCGAACACGTGGTTGTTCGACTCCTGCTCCAGCAGGTTGATCAGGATGTCGCAGGCCTGCTCGTGGGGGGCGGCATTGCCCAGGGTCGTGGCCGTGTCGATCCGCACCCCCAGGTCGGGGTCGCGGATGGCCTGGGCCAGGAAGTTCCAGGGAATCTGGCTCCCGAACCGGTGGAGGTGCTTGATCACCGTCTGCCGGACGCGAGGGGAACCCTCGCGCCCCGCCAGGTCGAGCAGGGCAGGCAGAACCTCGACCCGGCCCGTCGCCCCCAAAGCCTGGGCGGCCAGGGAGCGGGTGGTGGGATCGGGCGACTGCAGCAGTAACTCGAGGGGAGGGCGGCAGGCGGCCAGCCCGAGCAACCCGGCCACCTGGATGGCCTTCCAGCGGACGTACTTGTCCTTGTCCTCCAGCAGGGGCAGGACCTGGTCGGTCAGCGAAGGGTCGGGGAACCGCTCCACCCCTTCCAGCGCAAGAAACCGGATGTTGGGATTGGCGTCCCGCAGGGCGAACCCGAATTGCTTGACGACCCGGGTCCGCAAATCACCGGTGGCTTCCATCGCACCCTCCTCCCGGCCCGGACGGCGGCGCCGGGGGCCGGCTCAACCGGCCTCCCCCGGCCCGCCGCCGGTCACCGGAATTTCTTCCTCTTGGCCAGAATGGACAGATACTCCTCACGGAGTTCGGCCACCCCGAACAGGGCGGCCGTCAGGATGTCTTCCTTGGAAAGACCATACTCGCGCTTCAACTGCGCGATCGGGACCCCGTCGGCGATCTTGTCAAGAATGATCTCGGACTTGGTTTTTCCAGGCACGGAAATACCCCCTTTCGGCTTGGTCATACCATCCTGTATCGGCAAACCGCGCCCCTCGGTTGACCGTCCCCTCCATCATGACACACCCCGCCCCCGCCGCCAATCCCCCCGGGGGTTCCGGTCAGCTTGCCCTGA
>CAZKPI010000771.1:0-2584 GCA_964554555.1 uncultured bacterium | reverse complement strand
ATCTCGTCGGGGGCGAACACCGGCCAGGGCGGGAACGGGGCGGTGCGGACGGGCGGGCCGCCGTCGATGGCGAGGCGGTTCTCCCGGGGGGCGCTGGGGTGTCCCTTCATGGCCTCACCACCATAGGACCAACGGGCACAAGACGTCAATTCCCCTGCCGGGGTGGAGTCGTTGTGGATAATGGACATGGACCATCCAGGCGTTCAGGGGCGGCTGGGGATGTTGCGGATCTTGCCGTCCCGGGCCAAAACACCTGGGTGAGATCCAGGCCGGCGAAGACGCCGTGGGAGTATTCGCCGGCGTCGCGGTCGTTGGTGGCCTGGGCCTGGAGGAGCCAGGCGGTCCAGACCCGGTCGAGCTCCTCGAGGGTGAGAGACTTCAGATCGAGGTCCTCTTCGCTCAGGAATTCGTCTTTCAGGCCGTCCATGACAGACCTCCCGGAACGTGGCAGGGAAGGGAGCTGGCGGCCGCGGCAGTCATGATGGCCAGCCGGTGCCAGACCACGGCCTGGCCCCCGCTCATGACGGCGCGGGGGCGTCCCTGGGTGAATTCCTGGGTGAGTTGGAAATAGATGTTTTGCATGGCGGCGGTGGGGCCTGGCCGTGGGATGGTTCTGCCGGGAACAGGTATCAGTCTACCACGGGCGGAGAGCGGAGAGGGCGGGCGGGGGTGCCGACGACGGTGGCGTCGTCGGGGAGGTCGCGGACGACGGTGGCGCCGGCGCCGACGGTGACGCGGTCACCGAGGGTGAGGTTGGGGAGGACGACGGAGCCGGCGCCGATGAGGCATTCCGCGCCGATCTTCACCGTGCCGCAGAGGCAGGAGGCGGGGGCGAGGTGGCAGGCGGGGCCGATGACGCAGTCGTGGTCGATCTGGGCGCCGGTGTTGACGATGGCGAGGGGGCCGAGGCGGGCGCCGGCGTTGATGACGGCGCCCGCCATGACGACGGAGCCGGGTGCGATGTCGACGTCGCGCGAGAGGGCGGCCCGGACGTGGACGGCGGTGGCGAGCCGGTAGCCGAGGGCGGTCAGGGCGGCGGCGACGGCGCGGCGGATGTCGTTGCGGCCGATGCTGACGATGACTTCGGTGTCGAGGGGGAACAGCTCGGTGACGCGGTGGCCGGGGCCGCGCACCGGGTAGCCCATCAGGTCGGTGCCGAGGCGGGCGGGGTCGTCGTCGGCGAGGCCGACGATGCGGTAGAGGCCGGCGCGTTCGATGATATCGATGATGACCTTGGCATGGCCGCTGGCGCCGTAGAGGAAGATCGGTTTCATGGGTGATTCCTGGATGGCGGGGATGTGGGCATTTTTAGGGGCGTTCACCACAGAGGCGCGGAGGCACAGAGGAGGACAGGGACGAGAAGCAGGAAGATTGAGGAAGAGGAGGAAGCGGAGGAAGCGGTGGAAGAAAAAGGGGGATGATGAGGAAGAAGAGCAGGAGGAAGGGAAGAGGAAGCAGGAGGAAGAGGCGAGGGCAAGGAAGAAGAGCGGGGAAAGGGATAAGAGCGGGGCAAGGAAGAAAAGGGGGAAAGGAAGACGAGGTAAGAAGGGGAGGAAACTTCATGCTGGGCTTGGGGGACTGCCGGTGAATTTCTGGCGGGTGGCGTGGCCGGGTTGGGTGACGCCGGCGCCGGCGACGACGCGGAGGGCGGTCAGCAGAAGAATGCGCAGGTCGAGGGCGAGCGACTGGTGGTCGACGTACCAGACGTCGAGGGCGAAGGTGTCCTCCCAGGTGAGGGCGTTGCGGCCGTTGACCTGGGCCCAGCCGGTGGCGCCGGGCAGGACGTCGTGGCGGCGCGCCTGCTCGGGCGTGTAGAGGGGAAGGTATTCCTCGAGCAGGGGGCGGGGCCCGACCAGGCTCATCTCGCCGCGCAGGATATTGACCAACTGCGGGAGCTCGTCGAGACTCAGCCGTCTCAGCCAGCGCCCCAGGGCGGTCAGGCGCTCGGCGTCCGGCTCGGGGCCGTCGCGCATGGTGCGGAACTTGAGGATCTCGAACGGGCGGCCGTGCCGGCCGGGGCGGCGCTGGCGGAACAGCACGGGCGAGCCCATGTCCAGCCAGACCAGCAGGGCGACGGCGAGGCCGACCGGCAGGAGGACGACCCCCAGGGTGCCGGCGGCCAGCAGATCGAGCACGCGTTTGCGCCGCAGTGGCGGGGACGGGCGGGGTGGGGGGGCGGCCGGCATGTTCACGTTCTGCGCGGGAGCGGTGGTCCGGTCCGCATCGGTTTCCCCAGCCGCCGGGGGAAACGCCGGCCGAAATGGCTGTCGGTCGGGATCGCCCCGGTTGGTGGTGCGGAAAGGCCCGGGCTGGCGGTCTCCCCTTCTCGCCAAGTGATCTGAAGCGGGTTTCCCGACCACCGCCATCTGATCCGTCGCGGGGGCCATGGCCGGCGGACATCCCTGTTCATGGGCGAAGCATGGGATGACTGGGGGAGAATTCCTGGTTGGTGGCTGGAGGGTTCGTCATGGTTCCCGGGGGAATGATATCATGCGACGCACGGGCCCATGAAAACGCGTACCAAGCTGTTGTTTTTGGTCATCGACGTCGCGGCGATGATCGCGGCCATGCTGATCTCGATCTG
>CAZKPI010000770.1:0-2590 GCA_964554555.1 uncultured bacterium | reverse complement strand
GCCGCCTCGGTCTCGCGACTGCCGGTGCCGTTGCCGATGGCGACCGCCGCCGCGCCAAACCGCGCGACCAGCTCGCGCAGGCGGCGGCCGGCCTCCTGCCGGGCGCCGTCCGACCCCGTGAAGAACAGCACGGTGTGATGCACCAGCCGCCCCTGCGGGTCGAGACAGACCGTCTTGCACCCGGTGCGAAAGCCGGGGTCGATGGCCACCACCGCCTTCTGGCCGAGGGGCGGGGCCAGCAGGAGCTCGCGCAGGTTCCGGGCGAAGACCCTGATCGCCTCCCCGTCGGCCCGCTCCTTGGCCTCGCGCCGGATCTCGGTCTCGAGGGAAGGGGCCAGCAGGCGCCGGTACCCGTCATCGACTGCCGCGCGCACCTGCGCCGCCGCGCCCGACGCGCCCGTTCCCCGCACGAACCGCCGGTGCAGAAGGGCCAGCGCCCTCTCCTCCGGCGGCCGCACGGATACGTGCAAAAACCCTTCGTTCTCCCCGCGGAGCAGGGCCAGCAGGCGGTGGCTGGGCACCCGCGCCAGCGGCTCGCGCCAGTCGAACCAGTCGCGGAACTTGGCCCCCTCCGCCTCCTTGCCCTTGACCGCCCGCGACTCCACCACCCCGTCGCGGGCAAACAGGGCGCGGATCTCCTGCCGCGCCTCGGCCTGCTCGCTGATCATCTCGGCGAGGATGTCGCGCGCCCCCTGCAGGGCCTCCTCCACGTCGGCCGCGCCTTTCTCCGGATCGACGAAGGGCCGGGCCGCGGCGGGCGGATCGGTGGCGGGGTCCTGGACCAACAGCAGGTTGGCCAGGGGTTCCAGGCCGCGCGCGCGGGCGATGCCGGCGCGGGTGCGGCGCTTGGGCCGGAACGGCAGGTAGAGATCTTCCAGGACGGTCAGCGAATCGGCGGCGTCAAGGGCCTTCCCCAGCTCGTCGGTCAGCAGGTTCCGTTCGGCCAGCGATTCCCGGATCGCCGCCCGCCGGTCGTCGAGCGCCTTCACCTGCGCGAGCCGGTCGCGGATGGCCTGGATGGCCACCTCGTCAAGCGACCCGGTCCGCTCCTTGCGGTAGCGCGCGATGAAGGGGATGGTCGCCCCTTCTTCCAGCAGTGCCCCCACGGCCTGCACCTGGCTTTCGGCCAACCGCAGTTCGCCCGCCACCCGGGCCCAGACCGGCGCGTTCATGTCAGCGGTCGAAGGCGCCCTGCTCGATCAGGCCGACGAGCCGCAGGACGAGTTCGTTGAACCGGTCGGTCTCGACCGGTTTGGCGGGGTCGTTGACGGTCGCCGACAGGCAGAAGGTGGCCGAGGCCTCGGCCTTGCGCAGGAGCATGGTGTAGTTCAGCACCCCCGGTTCCGAGCCGCCCTTGAAGCAGACCTTGAACCAGGCGTCCTTCTGGACGAGGCCGGGGTTGATGCCCAGCGCGGGGGAGTGCTGGAGGTCGAAGATGACCCGGCAGAGATCGCGGGCGGGGATGAACCACTCCACCGAATCGACGAGGAAGGGCGAGGTGCGGATGGCGGCGATCCGCACCGGCTCGGCGGCGATGCCGTCGAGGATCCGGCGGCGGGCGGCCGGGTCAGCCTTGGCGAAGGCCTCGGCCCGGGCCGGGTCGCCGTACTTGATGCGGAACATCTCCATGGTGGTCAGGAAGGGAAGCGAGCCCGCCGGGGCCAGGGCCTCGACCGCCTCGCGGCCGAGGAAGTCCATCAGCAGGTCGGTCGCGGTGTTGTCGCTGATCGAGATCATCAGGTTGGCCAGCGTCGACAGGGTCAGCGGCGTGCCGTCGGGCCACTCCTGCAGGATGCCCGAAGGCAGTGACTTTTTCGCGCCGTCGAGCAGGATCGTCTGGCCGGGGCTGGCTTTCCCGGCGGCGATCCGCTCTTCGAGGGCCTTGAGCACGTAGAGCTTGAAGGCCGACCCGACGCCCAGGGGTTCGGCGGGGGCCAGCGCGAACACCGGCTCGCCCCCGTCGCGGGTCAGGGCCACCGACACCTTGCCGGGAAGCTTCCTGAACTCGGCCAGCAGGCTGTCGGGCTGGTCGTCGAAGAAGGTCCACTGGCCGAGCCAGAGGCCGTCGACCTTGCCGGCCGCGTCGAGGTGCAGTTTGCAGGGCGCCTTCCCCCTGGCGAACAGCAGATCGTAGGAACCGGCGGCCCCGGTGACCTCGCGAAAACGCCCCAGCTTGTCGAGGTACATCTGCCGGATCTCATCGATCTTGGCCGGGGGAACGGCCTTCAGAAAGGTCTCCTGAAACACGCCGGCATGGTCCTTGATGCCGTCCTGGAAGAACGTGCGCAGGAAGGCCGCCTCCGGACCACCCGCCCCCGGTGCGGCCGTCACCGCCGCCGGCCCCAGAGCCAGCCCGCCCGCGGCCGCCAGCATGATGAGAACACCCACCAGACTTCGATTCATCCCAGACCTGCGATGCCTTCGATGCTTCGGGTTCATTCGTTCCTCCATTTCTTCCGGACTGCCCTTTCGGGCCTCCTGCGGACATCCTCCGCCCCAGGCAGGCCTGGAACGCGTTTCTCCTGCCCTGCCCTTCCCGGTCTGCCATGCCCAGCCCCGGCAGGACCAGGGATCCGGCCGCGGCCGGCCC
>CAZKPI010000769.1:0-2596 GCA_964554555.1 uncultured bacterium | reverse complement strand
GGGGGCCATGGAGTTCCTGCTGGCCCAGATGGCCGAGGTCTACCTCCTGCTCCTGCGGGTCGTCCTGCGCGCGCGGGTGGTGTCCCTGGCGGCTGTCTTCGGGATGCTGGTGGTCACGATCCGCCTGACCATCCCTCTGATCGGCCGCGAGCTGATGCCCCCGATGGATGCGGCCATGGTGACCATCAACCTCGATATGCCGCCGGCCATGCCCCTGGCCGAGGTCGAGAGCCTGGTGGCGAGGTGCGAGGCGGTCATCAGCCGCTCGCCCCACGTGCTGAGCGTGTCGACCGTGGTGGGGGCCGAACCGGGCCAGGTCAGCTTTGGCGCCGGCGGCCAACTGCCCCAGCAGGCCGAGATCCAGGTGCGCCTGACCACCCGCGACCGCCGCCAGGAAACCATCTGGCAGATCATGGAAGCATGGCGCCGCGGCCTCGCCGGGATCCCTGGTCTTCTGCATGTCTCGGTGAAGGAATACGGCGCCACGCCCATGGCCACCACCCGGGCGCCGATCGATGTCGTGGCGGCCGGCCGCGACCCGGTCCGGCTCCAGGAGATCGGTCAGCGGGTGCTGGCCGAGATGGGCCGCGTGCCCGGATTGCGTGACCCGCGGCTGAACTGGCGTCACGACAAACCCGAGACCCTGTTCCGGCCGTCCCTCGAACTGCTCGCGGGCGACCGGCTGTCGGCCCGGGCCATCGGCGAGTTCCTGGGCGTGACCCTGGCCGGCCGGTATCCGTCGCGCCTGCAGATGGACGGCTTCCTCGACCTGCCGGTCCGGGTCGAGATCGGCCGGGAAGGGAGCCGCTGGCGGGGGGATCTGGGCGAGATGATCATTCCCCAGGCCAAGGGGGAGCTGTTCCTGGACACCCTGGGCCGGACCGAACCCGCGCTGGCCCCGACCCTGCTGACCCGTGAGAACCTTCAGCAGACCATCGACATCCTGGGCGTCAACGCCGGCCGGCCGCTGTCGGCCGTTGCCGCCGACGTCCAGGCGGCCGTCGACCGCCTGCCGGTGCCGGAGGGATACTCGGTGACGGTGGCCGGCAGTATGGCCGACATGGCCGACACGGCGCGCCGGCTGGCCGCCGCCCTTCTGCTCGGCATCGCCCTCCTGTACATCGTTCTGTGGGGGCTGTTCGAGGACTGGTGGCGGCCGGTGCTGGTCATGGGAACCATCCCGTTGTCGCTCATCGGGGCGTTCTGGGGCCTGGTGATCATGGACAAGCCCATGTGCATGCCGGCCATGATGGGCATCATCCTGCTGGGAGGCACGATCGTGAACAACGCCATCATTCTCATCGATTTCATCGACCAGGCGCGCGCCGCCGGCCTGGAGCGGCGCGAGGCGCTCTTCCAGGCGGTGCGGGTGCGCCTGCGGCCGATCCTGGTCACCACCGGTTCCACCGTTCTCGGCCTTCTGCCCCTGGTCTTCGAACAGGCCGTCGGCCTCGAGCGCATGTCGCCCCTCGGCGTGGTGGCCGCCTTCGGTCTGACCTTCGGCACCGTCCTCACCATGGTGTTCATCCCCGCCATGTATGACCTGGCCCTCGACACGGGGGCGGCCGCGGGCCGGTGGCGGGACTGGCTGATGGCCCCGGTGACCGGGGGCCAGACCCGCGCGGGGCGCAGTCGGATCGCCACCCTTCTGCTCATGCTGGCCCTGGCCGGTCTCGCGGGAGCCGTCCTGGCCGCCGAAGCTGGAACCGGGAAGGAATCCTCCCTGACGGCGGCCGAGATGGAGGCTTCGCTCCCAGCACCGGAGCGGCCGGAGGGACTGGCCGCCGCCCTGCCGGCCGCGCCCCTTGCCGCGCGCGAATCCCATCCTTCGTGCCCCCAGCCCGGGCAGGAAGGGGAGGCGGCCGGCCGCGTGCCGGTCGGCCCTGACGCGGCAGAGAGAGGCAGCCCCTGGACGGCGCGGGAGATCATCGCGCGCATCCTCCGGGAGAACCCGCAACTGCAGGCGGCACAGGCCGAGATCGATGGCAGTCGCGGGGCGAGCCGCGAGGCCGGGGCGGCGCAACAGCCTCAGGTCGAGGCCGGCGCCTCGTGGAAGGAGTGGGACCAGAAGCGCATGGGGGCCCTGGGCCTGCCGATGGGGCCCAGCCAGTTCAACGACGACCGGCTGACCGAGGTGCGGGTGCAGGTGCGCCAGCTGTTGTGGGACGGCGGCCAGGCGCGGGAACGGTTCCTCGCCGCCCGGGAGGCGGTTTCCGACCAGCCGTGCCGGCTCGGCCGTCTCCGGCAGGAACTGGTCGCCGATGCCTGGGCCACCATCCTGGCCGTGCGCACCGCCGAGGCCCTGCTGGAGGCCGGCGACCGGAACCTGGCCGACATCCGGGCGGCCCTCGACCGGGTGGCGCTACAGCAGAAGGCGGGCCGGGCCGCCCCCGTCGAAAGCCTGCGCCTGGAAGCCCGTCACCAGGACGTGCTCGAGACGATCGAGTCCTGGCGCCAGTCCCGGACAGCCGGTCTGGCCCACCTCGGGGCCCTGATGAACCTGGCGTCTCCGCCCGCCGCCATCGCGGGCGATGACCTGCCCGACCCCGCCGCCGCTGACGAAGAGACCGCTGAAACCCTCCTGGCGCGCGCCTTC
>CAZKPI010000768.1:0-2611 GCA_964554555.1 uncultured bacterium | reverse complement strand
GGGGTTGCCGGCGCGGCCCCCTCCCACCGGGAACAGCCCCCGGCCCGGGCGGCGGCAGGTCTGGCCGACGACGCCCTGCTCGACCTTATCCAGCGGCGTGCCTTCGCCTACTTCGTCGAAGCGGTGAACCCCGACAACGGGCTGGTCCTCGACCGGGCCGACAACCGCCGCCCGGTCGGCCTCGACTACTCCCCGGCGACCATCGCCGGCACCGGATTCGGGCTGGCCGCCTGGTGCGTGGGGGCGGAGCGGGGCTGGATGCCGCGGCGCGCGGCCCGCGACCTGATCGTCCGCACCTTCCGCTTCTTCCTCGACCGGATGTACCAGAAGCGGGGGTTCTTCTACCACTTCGTCGATGCCCGCACCGGGCAGCGGGTCTGGAACTGCGAGATCAGCTCGATCGACACCGCCCTCCTGCTGGCCGGCGTGGTGACAGCCCGCGGCTGTTTCGCCGACGACCCGGAACTGGCCGGACTGGCCGACCGGCTCCTCGACCGGGTCGACTGGGCCTGGATGACGGCCGGCGGCATCTTCCCCCGCATGGGCTGGAAGCCGGAAAGCGGATTTCTCGACTCAGCCTGGGACCACTACTGCGAGTCGCACCTGCTGTATGTCCTGGCCATGGGCGCCACCCGGCATGCCATCCCGGACACCGGCTGGCGGACCATGCGCCGGCCCTGGGGCGAGTACGGCGGCCAGGTGTTCATCGGATGCCCGCCCCTGTTCACGCACCAGTTCTCGCACCTGTTCATCGACTTCCGGAACCGGGCCGACGCCGCGGCCGACTACTTCGAGAACTCGCGCCGCGCCACCCTGGCCAACCGGCAGTTCTGCCTCGACCTGCGCCGCGCCTTCCGCACCTTCGACGCGGACCGGTGGGGCCTGACCGCCTGCATCGGACCGTCGGGCTACCGGGCCTACGGCGCCCCTCCCGGCGCCGCCATCGTCGATGGAACGGTCGCCCCGGCCGCCGCCGGCTGTGCGATCACGGTCACCCCCGGCCTGGCCATCCGCTCCTTGCGGCATCTCTACGAGCGGTTCGGCGACCGCCTGTGGGGCCGGTTCGGCTTCGCCGACTCGTTCAACCTCGATGCCGGCTTCGTCGCCACCGATGCCTACGCCATCAACCAGGGGCCGCTCCTGCTCGCCATCGAAAACCACCGTTCCGGCCGGGTCTGGCGCTGGTTCATGGCCGATTCCCGCGTCCGGAGGGGACTGCGGCGCGCCGGTCTGGTCGAAGGGCGGCGCCCCCCGCCCCCCGATCCGGCCTCGATCGTCCGCACCAACCCCTTCTTCCCATGGGAACGACCCGCCAGCCGTTCCACCCCCGCCGCCGGGGCCCTGGCGGTCCGCCTGGGCATGGGCGATGCCGCCGCCTGGCGGGATCTGCCGGCCATCACGCTCGATGCCAGCCACCTCCAGCAGGGATACAACCCCTCGCCCTCTTTCCAGGCGACCATCCGGGTGGCCCACACCCCGAGCCTGCTATTGGTGCGGTTCGAGGTGAGCGACCCCGACCCGGTCAACGGCTTTTCCCGGGAGACCATGGCCCGCGGCGACAGCATCGAGTTTTTCCTCGACACGAACGGCGACGGCATGACCTGGGGCGGGGCCGACGATCTCCTGGTTTCGGTTGCTCCCCGGCAGAAGGGAACGGGCCTGCGCTGGCGCGAAGTCTTCCATCCCGCTTCCTCGACGCCGCACCTGCGGGTGAGCGGCGCCGCCGATGCCGCGGGATACCGCGGCCTGCTGGTCCTGCGGCGCGGCCCGTTGGGCCTGACCGGTCCCCGCGTCGGGTTCTCAGCTGTCGTCCACGACATTGACGGCCGGCCGAAGCCCGGGGAGCCGGGCAACCGGAGCCTGACCTGGGGCCGCGATGCGCGCTACTCCTGGTTTTTCGCCGAGCCCGGGCCGGTCATCGGCACCCTGCTTCTCGCGGATCCGGCGGGGGGGCGGTCAGCTCCGCGCTGAAGGGGGGCCCCTGCCGGCCCATTCGTTCGGACGGGCCCAGGACCAGGCCCTCCCCCGGCCTCAGCGGCGGGTCACTGGCCGCCGGTGCGCCTCTGCTCGTGCTCGACGGTGCGGCTTTTGAAATCCAGGGGGTAGACGGGGATGGCAACCTTGATGATCTCTTTCGTCTCGCCAGTCATGGGGTGTTTGTAGGTGACCACCGCCGTGTAGGTGGGGGTCATGTCAGGCACCCGGAAGATGTGGCGGTAGGAGCCGATCTCCTCGGAGGGCACCAGGGCAGGGCCCTCGTTGTCGGTAACGGTCAGGGTCAGGTCCTCACGCTTGACCTTCGCCGGATCGAACTCCAGCGAGAGCTTGACGCGCGTGTCCTCGGGAACCGGCGGGTTCCTGCAGGCCAGCGTGGTCAGCGGGGGGGAAGCCAGCGTCGGAAAGACGTTGTTGGGGTAGCCGTTCTCCTGCTGGGTGACGGGGTTCTGGATGACCAGCCGGACGTCGGCATCGGGCAGGTCGGGGGGTGACATGTCGAACCCGGCCGGCGGGGAATCGGGAACGGCCGCCGTGGTCGCAGGCCCGGGCCCAGGCCCGGGGCCGGCCGCGGGTTGGCCGACAGCGGCGGGGCCCGCCGGCGCGGTTCCCGTGG
>CAZKPI010000767.1:0-2619 GCA_964554555.1 uncultured bacterium | reverse complement strand
AGGTGCCGCGGCGGGTGGGGGCGCGGGCGCGGCCGGTTCGGCCAGGCCGGTGATGAAGAGGCCGGGGGCCCTCGCCAGATCGATCACGTCGGGCTGACCGGGCGCGGATTGCCGTCGGCGGACCACCGGCCGCAGGAGCAGGCCGGCGTTGCCGCGCAGGACGACGGCCGCGGTGCCGTCGTTGAGGATGACATTGGTGCCGGGCGGGTAGACCGACAGTTTGTGCAGGAAGGCCTGGAGGATCTCGGGATCGAAGTGGGTGCCGGCCATGCCGAGCATGGTGCGCATCGCCTGGTAGGGGGTGAGGGCGGGCCGGAACGGGCGGTCGGAGGTGAGGGCGTCGAAAGCGTCGGCCACCGCGCAAATGCGTGCCAGCAGGGGGATGTTCTGGCCGCTCTGCCCGTGCGGGTAGCCTTTTCCCGCAAAGCGCTCGTGATGCTGGAGGATCACCTCGCGGGCGCGCGCACTGAGGTCGCGCGAGGAGCCGATCAGGTCGAGGCCGAGGCGGGGGTGGCGGGTGACCTCGTTGAACTCCTCGGGGGTCAGCTTCCCCTCTTTGTGCAGGATGCGGCCGGGGACGCGCAGGAGGCCGAGGTCGTGCAGGATGGCGCCACAGCCGAGGTCGTGCAGAAGATCGCGCGGCAGGCCCATGGCCTGGCCGATGACCATCGACAGGGTGGCGACGTTGATGTTGTGGCTGAAGGTGTAGTCGTCGATGTGCTTGATGGCCAGAAGGTTCAGCACGGCGTCGGGCGCCTTGATGATCTCGCCGACCAGTTCGTTGACCAGTTCGTTGGTGGCGCGGGGGTCGACGTGGGTCTTGGCGTGGGCACTGCTGACCAGCGCCGACACGGTGCGGAAGGCCTGCAGATGGGTGGCCTTCGAGATGACCACGTTCTCGCCGGGCTTCAGGCCCTTGATCTCGGGGAATTCCTCCATCAGCAGGCGGCAGGAACTGGCCACGCCGCGGATGTTCTCGATGTCGGTGATGTCGGTGATCTGGAAATGCGCCAGCAGGTATTCGCGGCCGTCGGCCGTGTGCAGGTAGAGGTCAGTGCGGAGCATCAGGGCTTCGAGGTCCTCGACGCACCGCAGTCCGCGCAGCCAGAAGCGCGCCGGCCGTCCCTGACCTTCGGCCTGGTCGCCGCCTTCCCAGACGAACTCCCGGCAGGCGCCGAGGTGGCTGTAGCCCGTGAAAACCTGGACGTCTCCGAGAGTCAGCAGTTCCGCCATGCACGCATCCTTCCCGATCTGTCTCAGACAATCCATCGGCAGGATGGGCGAAATGGATGATCCCCCTGCCCTCGGCTCTCAAACCCCGGAGCCGCGGCACCGCGCAGAAAGCCCCAACGCCGTCATCGCCATGGCTCGCCCTGCCCCGCACCCGGCCTGGCGGAATGCGGCTTTCTGGCCTGTTCTGAACCATCGCTGAGCCTGGGACCGCCAGGGAACTTGATGCCGGGCCCTGTCTGTGGTATGATCTGTCCCATCGCCGCGGGTTCGGGCCATTTCACCCGGCTTCCTGCGGCTTCACCCACAGGACCCCTGCGGTCCGGACGGCGGCCTCCACCGGCAGATTCCACCGTAGCTTCCATCGCCGGAGCATTCGGCACAGCCCCAGCCAGCGGGCTCCCCGAGAAAGAACCCATCGTTTGTCATCACCTTCTTCGTCATCCGCTTTCCCTTTCCTTCCTGAACAGTCCCCCGTCACCGCCTCCTCGTTCACCTCGTTCGGCCTCCATCCCGACCTGCTGAAGGGCGTCGCCCGCCTGGGCTTCGCCACCCCCTCGCCGATCCAGGTCCAGTCGATCCCGCCCGCCCTGCGGGGCCGCGACGTCCTGGCCTGCGCCATGACGGGAAGCGGCAAGACCGCCGCCTTCCTCCTGCCGATCATGCACCACCTCCTGCAGACGCGGCCGGCGGCCCATGCCCCCCGCGCCACCCGCGTGCTGATCCTGACCCCGACCCGCGAGCTGGCCGCCCAGATCCGCGCCCATGCGGCCGAGCTCGGCTATTTCACCCCCCTGACCTCGGCCGCCGTCTTCGGCGGCGTCGGCATGGGCCCGCAGGAGGCCGCCTTCCGCAGTGGCGTCGACATCATGGTCGCCTGCCCCGGCCGCCTGCTCGACCATTTCACCTATCCGCACGGCAAATTGCCCCACCTCGACCACCTCGTCCTCGATGAGGCCGACCGCATGCTCGACATGGGCTTTTTGCCCGACATCCGGCGCGTGCTCCGGCACCTGCCGGCCACCCCGCGCCAGACCCTGTTCTTCTCGGCCACCATGCCCGAGCCGATCGTCCAGCTGTCGCGCGAGATGCTCAAGAACCCCGTGGCCATCAACATCGACCGCGAGTCGAAGCCGGCCGAGGGCATCACCCAGACCGCCTTCCCCGTGCCCGAAACCCGCAAGACCGCCCTTCTGCTCGAGATCCTCCGGCGCGAGACGGTGCGCAACGCTATCGTCTTCACCCGCACCAAGCACCGCGCCGACCGGCTGGCCAAGGTGCTGGCGAGAAACGGCATCAACTGCGCCGCCCTGCACGGCAACCGCAGCCAGAACCAGCGCACCCAGGCCATGGACGGCTTCAAGAGCGGGAAGATCCAGATCCTGGTCG
>CAZKPI010000766.1:1737-2624 GCA_964554555.1 uncultured bacterium | reverse complement strand
AGGGGGCGGGGGGCGCCGCCGGGGTGGCCGCGGGGGCCTGGCGCGGGCTTCCCTGGCTCTTGTTCAGCGAGGCGATGAACTCCTGGTAGGCGTCGTTGAACTCTTTGAGCCGCTGGGGGGTGGCGGGGTCGCCATCCATCTTGGCCTTGAGGTAGGCCTGGTAGGCATCCATGTAGCGGCGGGTGCGGGCCTCGTAACTCTGCACCTCGGAGGCGGCGGCGGCGGTGACGCCCAGCGCCCAGGCCAGGACCACCGCGCCGGCGGTCGGGAACCAGCCGGAAGGGGAACCGGGTCTGGCGGCAGAACGATCAGGGGAATGTCCGGCGGCCGCTGGCCCCGGGCGACGGCACTGGGGGATGAACATGGTCCGGCTCCTCGTGTCTTCTGTTCTGGCGCCAGTATAGCCGGTTTCCCGCCTTGGTTCAATCGGCGGGCATTTGGAAATTCCCGCCGGGGTACGGTATCATTCGACAGGTCCGCCCCCGGTGGATGACCCTGGGCCGGGGCGTGCAACGGGCGTCTCGTGCCGCCGTTCCTGGGGCCAAGGAGAGCTTCCGACCTTTTACCGGTCGGGGTGCCGGCGGCGGCGGCCGGAAAGGAAAACCGCCATGATCATCGACCTGCTGGCCAGAGGGGAGCGGTATGGGGCCCTGGGCGACCGGTTCGCCTGGGCCCTGCGGTATCTGGGCGGGCTGACCGCCGCCGCCCCGGCGGGAACGGTCGAGCTCGACGGCCGCCGGCTGTTCGTGATGGTCCAGGAATACCGGGCGAAGGCCCCGGCCGAGGGATTCTGGGAGGCGCACCGGGCCTACGCCGACATCCAGGTGGTGCTGGCGGGGCGGGAGATGGTGGGCTGGGCCCCCGTCGACAGCCTGCGGGCCGGGCCC
>CAZKPI010000766.1:0-1714 GCA_964554555.1 uncultured bacterium | reverse complement strand
ACCTGACGGTCCTGCAGGGGCCGCCGGCGGGGGTGGCGGGGGGGCCGGGAGAGTGGCTGACCCTGTCGCCAGGGCGGTTCGCCCTGTTCCTGCCCCAGGATGCGCACATGCCCGGCCTGGCCGTCCCGGCGGCGGCGGGGGCGGAGGCGGGCGGGAGAGAAGCTGACCGCCTCATTCGCAAGGCGGTGGCGAAGATCGCGCTCGACGGGTGTTGAGGGCGGATCCTACGGCCCGGTCCGGCCCGCCGCCCCGGCGGGGGCCTGCAGGCGGATGCGGGGCAGAACCCGCATCAGCAGGGTATAGGCCCGGTTGATTTCGACGAAGGGCCCGGCCGCGGGGGCTCCGAGATCGGGGTGGTGCCGGCGGGCAAGTTCGCGGAACCGGGTTTTGACGGCGGGCAGTCCGGCGGTCTCGGGGAGGCCGAGGGTCTGGAAGGCCCGGCGCAGGTCGTCGGAATGGCGGAGGATCTCCCAGGCCCCGTTCAGGAAGGCCTCGGCGGTTTCCTCGTCGAGCTGGAAGAAGTTGCGGGGGTCGAGGTAGAAGTAGCGGGCCGACAGGGCGTCGATCTGCCCGTCAGGGCACTGTTCGCGGTGGAAGGCGCACAGGCTCTCCCCCGGCGGGGCGGGCGAGGGGCAGAACCCCATCAGGGATTCCTCGAAATGCCGGCACCCGCCCGGGGCGGGATAGGGGACCGGCAAGATCCGCATGCAGTGAACGTGCAGGTAGATCCCTTGCGTATGCAGGCTTTCCTGCAGTTTGTACAACTCGTGAAAAAGCAGGAAATGACTTCTGTACAAGGTAAGCGCCGAGCAGGAAAGAACCTCGAGTCCGGGGAAGGCCGCCTCCAGCAGTTGGCTCTCGTAGGCGGGCGCGCGGAGGCTGTACACTGCCGCGGCCACGGCGTCCTGGTGCATGCCGGCGAGCGCCTGGCGGAACTCGGCCGCCTGGCCGCCGGTGAGACCGGCCAGGAGAGCGTCGAACGTTGTCGAGGCAGGCGCGGGAGAGGCGAGCGCGGGCACGGGACCTCCGGAGAGGGGGATGGGATCGATTGTATCACTGATCAGGGCAGACGGAAAGGAGAATGGGAGAGGGAACCCGCCAATGGGAGGGAGGAGCCGGAAAAAAAGCATTGATTTGCATGAAGGCTTGCCGAAGGGGCTTTGCCCCTTCCACCCCACCAGGGCCGACGGCCCTGGACCCTCTCTTCTGGCGAGGGGAACGCTGATGCGTTCCCCCTCGCGGAAGGTCCGCTTCCCGGTCCGCCAGCCCTGGAACGAATCATGGGAAAAACCGGCCCGGAAGGGCTCCCCCCCTTCCGGGCCGGCCGATGGTCATGCCGCCAGGCACCGCCTCGCCTACCCGCCCCGGCAGGTGCGCTGGGCCAGGGTCTCGAGGATACTCTCCTCCTGGGCAAGTTTGTTGTCGCCGATCACGGCGCGCTCCCGGCGGAAATGCTCGAGGAATCCCTGCATCCGGCTTCCCCACGAACCATCGACCGTCAGGTCCTGCGAGGGGCGCTCCCAGATGCCCAGGCCCGCCGCCGCCTGCCGCGCCGCGTAGACCTCGCGGTTCCCCGACTTCTCGGCGGTCAGCCAGTCCTTGACCAGCTGTCCGTAGCGGGTCAGCAGAACCCCCTTGCGGATGCCGGAGTTGTCGTAGATCTCGGCCTCGCCGCCGGGGAAGGTCACCTCACGGCGGTTGGTGATGATCCGCC
>CAZKPI010000765.1:0-2635 GCA_964554555.1 uncultured bacterium | reverse complement strand
CTCGGCAAGATGAAGGACCTGCAGGTCAAGATCATGGACCTCCAGAAGCAGATGCTCGGCATCATGGACAAGAAGCCCCTGACCGAGGCCGACAAGAAGAAACTGCTCGAACTGAAGGAACAGCTCGACAAGCTCCTGGAAGAGCAGAACAAGCTGATGGCCGACCTCGAGAAGGCCTTCATGGACACCAAGACCTTCAACAAGCTGACCCCCGAACAGCAGGCGAAGTACCTCGAGATGTTCAAGACCATCCGCGAGGCCGACAACGTCATCGACAAGACCACCGCCAAGATCGAAGCCTTCCTCAAGCAGATGGTCGTGAAATACGGTGACCTGAACAAGGACGGCAAGATCGACGCCCTCGACCTCGCCCAGATGGCCCGCCTCCTGATCGGCATCCGCCCCATGATCTGGCCCTGGAACCCGATTCCCGCCGCCGACCTCGATGGCGACGGACACCTCACCTGGGCCGACTACAACCTGCTGAAGGAAGCCGTCTCCGGGGACCGCAAGACCTTCCCGGTCGATCCCGAGAACAAGCCGGGTGACATGGACGGCAACGGCGTTCTCGACCACGAGGACGTCTACATGGTGGCCAAGTACATCACCGACCCCAAGAGCTTCGCGAAGATCTACGGCAAGATCGCGGACGTCAACGGTGACGGCAAGGTCGACATGGAAGATCTGTCCGCCCTGATCAAGAACATCACCCCCCCCGTCGTGCCCGAGGCGAAGGACGCCGACGTGGCCTCCGCCACCGTGGTGGCCTCCGGGACCGGCGACGCCTCCGGCGTCACCACCGGCGACACCGGCACCGGCGACGCGGCCGACACCCTCGACAGCAGTTACTGACCTCGCTCTCCTTCCCGCGGCGGGGCCGACCCTCGGCCCCGCCGCCGGGTTCCCCCGGACGGCGGGCATGCACCCCCGGGGGGAAGTCCCTGGCAGACGCCCGGGCCCCGATCCGGCCCGGGCCAGGGTTTTTCCAACTGCCGCATCCAGGCCCCTGGCCTCCCGCGGGTGACAGGGGCACGCTCTGAACCTCCGGGAGGTGACCCATGCGACATTTCGTCCTGATCGTCCTGGCGGCGGGGCTGTTGCTGGCTCCGGCGCTGGCCGGGGAGGCCGCCCCCCTGGGCACCTTCATCAAGGGCTCGCCCGAGGGGTGTTTCCTCGGCGGTCCCAATGGCTGGAACCCCCTGACCGAACCCAAGGTGCCGTTTTTCGTCGGCACCCGCCTGAAAACCGAGGGGACCGGCTGGGGCACCCTGGCCTTCCCCTTCGGGTCCATCGTCCTGCGCGGGAACTCGGAAGTGCGGATCGAACCGGCCGGACTGTTCCTCCAGCGCGGCACCTACCAGGCTTTCGTCCGGCGCACACCGCAGGGCTTCAAGTTCCGCATTCCGTCGGCGACCCTGTCGGTGCGCGGCACGGTCTTCACCGTTGCCGGGGAGGGCGGTCTGCAGGTCGATGCCGGCACCGTCGAAGTCGCGGCCGGCGGGGAGGCCGGCACTCCCATCTCCGCCGGGAACGGCTGGGGAACGCCCGTGACGGCCGATGCCGCCCTGCCCACCAGCCTTCAATCCTTCGAAGCCGCCCTCCGGGCGGAGCATGACGGCAAGGCGGTGGAGGCGATCACCGGATTCCTCGACCTGCTGGACGCCCCCTCGCTGGCGGGCCTGCCGGTCTTCCAGGAACACCTGGCGGAAAAGGCCCTGGTGGTGTTCGGCGAGGCCGCCCTCCCGGCCGGCCATCCCCTGATGACCCGCCTGCGCACCGCCGTCGGCCGCCTGCCTGAAGCCTGGTATGGAGCCCTGGAAAAGGCTCTGGCGGCCGACCAGGCCGCCGCCGCCCAGCGTCTGCTGGGCTTCGCCGCCGCCGCCCGGGCGGGCGGACCGCCCGACCAGCGCGAACTGGTGGCCCGCGCCCTGCTTGCCGAGATGACCCTGAACGACCAGGCGTTCGAAAAACTCGTGGACAAGCTCGTCTCCACCCCGGTCCCCGCCGCCCCGCCGGCCCCGGAGGCCTCCGAATTCTGGTCCAGCTCCCGGACCTTCCTGCAGGCCATGCACGACCCGCGCCTGGTCGCCCCCGACCGCCTGACCCAGATGATCGCCCCGGCAACGCTGGCCCGGCTCACCCCGCGCGCCGCCGCCTCCCGGGTGGCCCTGGCCTCCCGTCTGCCCGCCGAGACCCTGGAGGCGCAAGGGCTGTATTACCTGGTCAAGGCCCTGCGGGCCGACGGCAAGAACCAGCAGGCCGACCAGGCGATGGCCTGGTTCCGGGCCCACCATGCGGGATCGCCATGGCTCGAGCGGGCGGAAAAACTGCTGGCCAGGGTGCTGTCCACCGCCCACCCAGAGGTGCAGACGGCGGCCGGGAAGGCGGCGCCAGCCGCCGCCATCCATCAGCCGAAGCCTTCCCCCATCGCCACCGCCGCGCGCACGGCGGCCGCCGCCGACGCCGCCGGCACCTTCGGAGCCGCTCCGGAGGCCATCGCCGGAGAAGGGACCGCTCCCCAGGCCACGGGCACCACCATCATGAGCCATCAGGGACAGGAGGCTCCCGCCGGAGCCGCCGAATCCCTTGGCGATTCGTTTTGACTGAGCGAAGGAGGGTGAAGATGAAGGCCTGT
>CAZKPI010000764.1:0-2641 GCA_964554555.1 uncultured bacterium | reverse complement strand
ATCGCCGCCACGCTGAAGACCGGCGAAGTGGCCCTCCCCGGCCTCCCGGCCTGGGGCGTCGCCCTGCCCGCCCTGCCCCCCGGGGTCGCTTCCCCCGCCGTCGAGATCGAGGCCCGGCGCCAACCCGACGGTTCCGTCCGGATCCCGCGGCTGGTCCTGACCTGCCAGCCCGGCCTCCGGCTCGAAAGCACCATCGAACTGCCCAGCCTCTCCCCGCTCGCGGCCTCCGGCACCGTGGTCTTGAACCCGCTGGGGGTCGAGGTCCTCCTGCCCCTGGTCAGGCCGTATCTGCCCGACCTGCAGGGGATCGAGTTCAAGGCCGGCCAGCTCGGCGGCGGCGCCCGCTTCCGCGTCGCCGACGGCAAGATGGCCGAGCTCACCGCCTGGGCCCAGCCCCGCGGACTGCTGGTCAAGGCCCCCCAGGTGCCGGTCCCCGTCTCGCTCGCCGACGGCCGGGTCCGGTACGCCGAGGGGACAATCCAGTGGAACGACCTGGGGGTCGAGGTCTCCGGGCTCAAACTCGCCAGCCGGGAGGGCTCCTTCACCCCCGGCCCCGCCCCCGCCCTGGCGGCCGAGGTCAAGGCCTCCCTCCAGCTGGCGCCCGCCTTCAAGGATTTCCTGGCCCTGATTCCCAAGGACCTGAAGTTCCTGGCCCCCGCCGGGGCCCTCGAGTTCACCGGCAGGGCCCGCCTCGCCAACGGCCAGGCCGCCCTCGACGGCACCCTGGGGCTGACCGGGGTGCAGGTCACCCCCCAGCCGGGAATGGCCCCGGTGGTGGTTGAGAAGGCGGAGTTCAAGGCCGAGGGCCTCGGGGCCAAAAGCGGCCGCCTGGTGATCGCCGCCTGCCGGGCCCGCGTGCTCGACACCCCGCTCGAGGCGACCGGCGAGGTGGTGAACGGCGCCGATCCGAAACTGGCGCTCGAGGCCAGCGGCGTGGCCGACCTGGCCCGTCTGCAGGCCGCCCTGCCGGTTGAAAACGAGCTGTTCAAGAAGAAGACCCGCCTGGCCGGCAAGGCCGTCCTGAGCGGCAGGGTGGCCGGCACCCTGAAGAATCCCGCTCCCGAAGGGGTGATCCGGCTCGAGGGGGCAGAGTTCCACCTCGAGGAACGTCAACTGCACCTGACCGGCATCAGCGGGACCGCCCGCGGCACCCTGGCCCGCCTCGCCCTCGAGAAGCTGACCGCCGCCGTCGCCGGGGCACGCCTGCAGATCGACGGGGCGCTCACCGACCTGAAGAAGCCGACCATCCAGGGCAAGGCGGCCATCGGCGGGCTCGACCTGACCGAGGTTCGCTCCTTCCTCGCCCGCAACTTCCCCACGTTCCCCGCCGACCTCGATTTCACCGGCAGTATCGACCTCGACTTCGCGCTGAGCGGGCCGGCCGCCACCCCCCAGGTGAAGGGGTCGGCGGTGCTGGCCGGCGCCTCCGTCTTCCATCCGGCCATGTTGCGGCGGCTGGACAACATCGTCGGGCCCGTCCTGTTCGACAACCAGGGTCTGAAGACCGAGGGCCTGCGCGCCAATTGGGGCAGTTCCACCCTGAACCTCAAGGGGATGGTCGATTCGTGGGCCGCGTTCGGCCTCGATTTCGCCTACGACATCGATCCCCTCGACCTGACCGATATCGGCCAGTTCTTCCTCGCCGGCACCGGATACGGACTCACCGGGCGCGGCACCGCCCTGGGCAAGGTGACCGGCCCCATCGGCACCTTCCTGCTGACGGGAACCGCCAAGGTGCCGGCCGGGGTGATCGAGACGGCCGTCTCCAAGGGCGCCTCAACCTTTAAGTTCCCCTTCAAGGATCTGAACGCCCCGTTCACGTTCGCGAACAAGGTGCTCGAGGTGAAGGGCGCCCAGCTGGCCCTGTTCAGCGGGACCGTCCAGGCGTCCGGCAAGGCCTGGGTGGCCGAGACCCCCATCCGGTTCAGCTTCGACACCAAGGGGACCGGCCTGCAGGCTCAGGAGTTCCTGGCCCTCAACACCGGGTACAAGAACGTCCTCACCGGCGGCGTCGATCTCACCTTCGGGGCTCAGGGCAACACGACCGGCCTGTCCTCGCTCGACGGCCTGTGGTCCGTCGGGATGAAGAGCGGCAAATACCAGGCACCGCCCGTGGCCGCCCAGGTGTTTACCCTGCTGAACGCCCCCCAGCTCGCGAGCGGCGACCTCAACAACCTGGCCGGCACCTTCCTGTTCAAGGGCGGCCAGATGCACTCCGACGACCTGCTGTTCAAGAGCCCGGTGGGCCAGATGAGCTACAAGGGCAACGTCGGCCTCGACACCTCCCTCGACGGCACCGCCCAGCTGGTGCTTCCCCGCGAGGTCTGCCAGGCCAGCCCCGTCCTGTCCCAGTTGGTCGGCAAGCGGCCCACGCTCGAACTGCCCTTCGGCGTCAAGGGCTCTCTGGCCGCGCCAGCCATCAACCTGGCCCTCGACAAGCTCCTGAAGAAAGCGGTCGAGGAACAGGCGAAGGAGAAGGCCCAGGATCTCCTGCTGAACGCCCTCACCGGCGGGAAGAAGGCCCCCGCGACCGCCTCGGGCACCGCCCCGACCGCCTCCGGCACCGCCCAGCCGGCGAAGCCCGCCGCCGGCCAGCTGATCGAGAACGAACTGGGCAAACTGTTGGGCATCAAGACCCCGG
>CAZKPI010000763.1:0-2643 GCA_964554555.1 uncultured bacterium | reverse complement strand
GAGGCCGCCGGCCTGGGGCTGGGGTGGGGAACCTGCCGGAAAGCGGGCGCGGCCCGGGCGAAATTCGGGCATCCGCCGCCGGCCGCCAAGGTGAATGGTACGCTCCCCATCGCGTTGTCCCGCCAGCTCTGGCTATGGCACGCCGCTTGCTAAACCACCGAGCTTTTCCGACGAGGAGGGGACCGATGAACCGAGGATGGACCTGGGTGATGGTGACGGCCATGGTGCTGTTCATGGCCGGCATGGCGGATTGCAGTGAGGGCTTCCGGCCCGTCTGGCAGGTCGGCCAGACCTGGACGGTGGAGACCTCGTACAAGCGGCTGGCCGACGGTTCGGAAGCCTGGACCTCGCCGGTGCGCTGGCAGTTCGCGGTCCGCGCCGAAAAGGAGATCGACGGCATCGACTGCTACGTGGTGCACGTGACGGCCGCCGACCGGCCCGAGGCCAAGACCCAGGCCATCCTGTGCCTGGCGGCGAGCGACCTGCGGCCGGTGCAGGTGATCGACGTGGCGGCGGGGGCCGACGTCCGGGCCGAGGCCGCCACCCGCCGGCTCGACGGCGAACGCCTGACCCCTCTGCTGAGCGGGGAGAGCGCCATTCCCTACGACCTGCCCCTGTTCCCCCTGGCCGCCGAGAACCGCGAGGGCGAGGCGACAGGCGCCCTGGTCGATGGCGAGAGCGCCAGCACTGCCGACGGGCTGACCTTCGTCGATGCCGTGCGGCAGAGCTGGCGGCCCACCGCCGCCGGGTTCGAGGTCACCCTGCAGACCGCCGGGCCCCTGGGCACCATCACCCAGACCTGGGAAACCGGCCGGCCCTGGGCCACGCGCATGACCAGCGACGCGGTGCGCTGCACGCTGGTCGAGGAACCGTGAGGAGGCCGACCATGATTCGCTTCATCAGCGCTTTTTTGAACCCCGACCGGTTCACCCGGCTGTTCCCCCTCTTCTTTGCCCTGGCCCTGCTCGCCATCCTCGTCCCGATGGACGAGGCCCGCGGGGACGCCCTTCGCCTGCAGGGCGACGGTTCCGACAAGGCCTTCCTGCCCGTCAAACCCTGGTCCGGATACTGGTGGTCCCGCAAGGAAGGGAAGCTGGTCAAGGGGTGGGCCGGCAACGAGTCGCCCCTCAAGAAGTACGACCGCTTCGTGCAGAACCGCACTGGCCGCAATCCCGGGGCCCACGCCTGGGAGGCCAATCCCCGCAACTTCCACTTCGACCCCAGCGGCCCCGGCTGGGCCGGGCACTGCAACGGCTGGTCGGCGGCCGCCATCATGGAGCCCGAACCGCGCGTTCCGGTGACCGTCGATGGGGTCGAGTTCACCACCGCCGACCAGAAGGCCCTGCTGAGCGAAATGTGGATGGACTGCCGCACCCTCTTCTACGGCAAGCGCAAGGACAGCAGTACCCCCTTCTCGCTCGACATCTATCCCAATGTTTTCCATCGCCTGCTGGTGGAAAACATCAAGCAGAAGAAGCGGGGCATGGTGGCTGACACCTCGTTCAGCCGTCAGGTCTGGAACTACCCCATCTACGGCTACGAGACGCAGTGGAAGCGGCGCTGGTGGCTGCCCGGCATGGTCCACGTCACCACCACCGTGTACTTCGCCGATGACGGCGTGAAGCCTGAGTTCCTGGGCACCAAGACCTTCACCAAGACCTACCATTATGTTCTGCAGGTCAACGGCCGCGGCGAGATCACCGGCGGCGTCTGGGACCCGCGCTCCCTGTGGGACCACCCCGACTTCGTCTGGATCCCCACCGCCGACAGCCCGGCCCAGGGCGGCGAGAACCCGAAGCTGACCCCCGCCCTGGTCTACGCCATCACCCGCGGCGGAGCCGTTCCCGGCGTGTCCATGAGCCTGGCCATGGCTCCCGCCCCCGCGGCTTCAGAAGACGTCCTGCGCGAAGCGGGCATCGACCCCGACCTGTATTTCCGCTGACCGGCTGACCGGCTGACCGGCTGACCGCCGACCGTCCCGCCCATTGGCGCCGCGGGTGTCGCCGGCCATCAGCGGATGCTCCATTTCCTGGTCTGCGGCGAGAACTCGGCGCGGCCGGCCTGGGTCTGGCCGCCGCGCAGGGTCTTCTGGAACAGGATGGTGTTCTCGCCCTGCCAGCGGGGTTCCGAGGGCCCCCACTCCTTCGAGGAGATCGACCATTCCAGGGTGGCCTGTCCCTTGGCCACCCGGTAGATCTTCAGACCGTTGGGGACGAATCCCGCCTCGAGGTCGAGGCAGGCGGTGACGAAGCGCTGTCCCGAGGGCGAGAAGACGGGGTTCTCGTCGATGGGCACCCGGGCGCCGGTCGTCTCGTTGACCAGCAGGTAATTGGAAAACTCCCAGGAAACACGGTGCAGAAGAAAGAACCCCGCCTCTTTGAGGTGCCCGCGGAAGTAGAACAGTTCGGCGGTTTCCTCGGCGCTGGGGTTGTCGGTGAACACGGCGGTCTTGCCGTTCTTCAGCCGGATCTGGAGGGTGCCCCCCTGCCGGGTCACCTGCGGGGCGCAGGTCTTCAGGAAGGCGGCCTCCTCGTCGACGAGCATCTCGTCTTTGGGCCCCAGGCCGGCGGGGCCATCGACGGGGACGGTCGCCGGGGAACCGGGGGCGGGGGTGGCGGCCGGCGCGGCGGGCGTCGGGGGGGA
>CAZKPI010000762.1:0-2648 GCA_964554555.1 uncultured bacterium | reverse complement strand
CGCCGCGGGCGGCGGCTACTCCGGCCGCCTGCGCGCCGTGCGCGACGCCGCCCCCGGCGGCCTCAAGGCCCCGCCCACGAAGATGGTCGGCGAGCGCACCTTCTACCAGATCGACGGCAAGTGGATCGACAGCCAGGTGAAGGGCGAGAAGGCCGATCTCGTGGTGAAGGCCTACTCCGACGCCTACTTCGCCCTGATCGCGAAACACCCCGGCCTCGGCAAGTTCCTGGCCGTCGGCGACCGGGTCGTCCTGGTCATCGACGGGAAAACCGTCGAGATCAGCCCCGATTCGGGGGTCACCGACCAGGGCGACCTGTTCTAGCCCGCTCCCCTGGCCGCTCCACGGCCGCCAGCCCCCTTCCGGGCCGGCGGCCGTTTCCCTTTCCCTGGCCCGGCCGGCACCAGCCCGGAAGGCGCCGCGCCGCCGCGACGAGCCGTGCGCCATTCCCGTTCGGTCCACGGCCAGGGGCCCGCCTCCCGCTGGCCGGGAGGGACTTCGCCGCCGCCCCCGCGATCACGCCAGGCTCTGGGTCCCGTGCCGGAAGGGCCCTCTCCCCATGAATTTCCGCGGGGGCTGTGCTATCATGCCGCCAACCCCCAAGGGAAGGAAGAAGACGCCGTGGAAAAATTCCTCAGCCTCATCGGCATCGCCATTCAGATCCTCATTTGCTACGCCCTCTCCACCAACCGCAAGGCGATCAACTGGCGCCTGGTTGCCATGGGCATCGGCCTGCAGGCGGTTTTTGCCTACCTGATCATCTGCACCGGTCCGGGCAAGACATTCTTCGCCATGATGAACGACATCATCGTCACCATCCTCAACTTCACCGGTGAAGGGGCGAAGTTCGTCTTCGGCAGTCTCGCCGATGCAGGCGCTGAGAAGGGGGCCGGCTTCATTTTCGCCACCCAGGTGCTTCCCACCATCATCTTCTTCTCCTCGTTCATGACCATCCTGTATCACCTGGGCATCATGCAGAAGCTCGTCTACGCCATCGCCGTGGTCATGCAGAAAACCATGAAGACCTCGGGCGCCGAGGCGCTGAGCGCCGCCGCCAACATCTTCGTCGGCCAGACCGAGGCCCCCCTCGTCATCAAGCCGTTCGTCGGCAAGATGACCCTGTCGGAATTGAACTGCATCATGGTCGGCGGCATGGCCACCATTGCCGGCGGTGTCATGGCCGCCTACGTCGGCATGATGAAGGACAAATTCCCCGAAATCGCCGGTCATCTGATGGCGGCCTCGGTCATGTCGGCCCCCGCCGCCATGGTCTTCGCCAAGATCATGGTCCCCGAGACCGAGGTGCCCGAAACCTCGGGCAGTTGTGAACTGAAGGTCGAGCAGATCGACCAGAACGTCATCGACGCGGCGGCCCGCGGCGCCTCGGAAGGCATGAGCCTCGCCCTCAACGTCGCCGCCATGCTGATCGCCTTCATCGCCCTGATCGCCATGGGCAACTCCGCCTGGCAGTTTTTCTGCAAAGGGGTCACCGGCCTCTCCGGCCTCGACCTCGGCGCCATCAATACCCTCGAGAAGCTGATGGGCTGGGTCAACGCCCCCCTCGCCTGGATGATGGGCGTCGCCAAAGAGGACCTGCTCGTGGCCGGCCAGCTCCTCGGCGAAAAGACGGTTCTGAACGAGTTCGTGGCCTACGCCCACCTCGGCGACATCATCAACGGGACCTTCCTCCGCGACGGCGTCCCCGTGGTCCTGCAGAAACGCACCTGGGTCATCCTCACCTACGCCTGTTGCGGCTTCGCCAATTTCGGGTCGATCGGCATCCAGCTCGGCGGCATCGGCGGCCTCGCCCCGCACCGGCGCGGCGACCTCGCCAACCTCGGCATCCGCGCCCTCATCGCCGGCACCTTCGCCAGCTACCAGACCGCCAACATCGCCGGCATGCTCGTCGATTAGCATGGCCCATGGATATCCCGGAAATCCTCACCGAATTGCTCCATTTCCAGCCGCGTTTCCCCCGGGAAGCCATCCTGGCCGCCCGCGAACGCCGGGCAGAGATCGTCCCTGAGCTTCTGAAGGTACTCGACTACACCGCCGACCATCTCGACGAGATTCTCCAGGACCATGATTACATGGGCCACATCTTCGCCGCCTTCCTGCTCGCCGAGTTCCGCGAAGGCCAGGCCATGCCCCGCCTCGTCCGCCTTCTGCGCCAGACCGACGACCGCCTCCAGGCCCTCTGGAGCGACCTCCTGCACATCTGCGTCCCGCGCCTGCTGGCCGCGACCTGCGGCCGCTCCGCCCTGCCCCTGAAAGAACTCGCCGAAGACCTCTCCTCCCCCCCGCGGGCCCGCCGCCAGGCCCTCCAGGCCCTCCAGATCCTGTATCTCAATGACGAACTGCCGCGCGAGGACCTCGTGAAATACCTGGCCGGCCTCCTGGCCAAAGCCCAGGCCGACCCGCGCTGGCAGGACCCCCAGATCGTTGGGGAAATCGCCTGCCTCGCCTTCGAGATCCATCCCGACGAACTGATGCTCGACCTCGAACCGCTCTACGACCGCGGCCTGGTCGAGGAATCCCTCGTCACCCGCGCCGACCTGCGCGCCCTCCTCCGCCGCCCCGTCGAGGAGGTGGTCAAGGAAGCCAGGGACGACGCCCACAACCGCCTGCCCTTCGACGTGGTCGCCGAGAT
>CAZKPI010000761.1:1801-2649 GCA_964554555.1 uncultured bacterium | reverse complement strand
CACTCGACGGCGGCCCGCCCGCCCTGCCAGAGGAGATTCCCGGCCAGGGCCAGGCCGGCCAGCCCCCCCGCCGCCCCTGCCAGGCCGGCTGTCCAGCGGGCCAGCCAGGAACAGAAACCGAGCACCCGGCCGAGGATTCCTCCGAGGAGGGGCAGGGCGACGGCGGCAAGGATCAGACTGGGAGCGGTCATGGCGTCGTCGCGGGGCGGTCCGGAAGGGGGCTGACCGCGGCCGTGCCGCCCGCCGGCCGGCCGCCGGTTCCCTTGCCGGCCTGCTCCTCAAGGGCCCGGAAAGCCGCCAGCAGGTCGGCCGGAGCGGCGTGTTCCTGCAGGCGGGTTTGGCAGGCGGGCTGGCTCAGGGAGTTCGCCACCTGCGCCAGCAGGGCCAGGTGGGCGAAGACCGTCGGGCTGATGAGCAGAAAGACGATGGACACGGGCTTCCCGTCGAGGGCTTTCCAGTCGACCGGGGCCCGCAGGAAGGCGAGGGCGGCCATCGGCTGTTCCAGGAGCGGCTCGATCAGGGGCCCCTGCATGTGGGGGATGGCCACCCCGTTGTCCAGGCCGGTGGGCGCCGCCTTCTCGCGGGCCACCGCCATCTGCCACAACAGGTCGCGGTCGACTTCCGGCGGCAGGGGCAGGCGGGCCAGCAGTTCGCGAAACACCTCGGCCGGCGTGGCCCCCGGGAGGTCGTGGAAGATGCCGCCGCGGGCCAGCGCCTCGGACAGCCGCGGGCTTTCCGACCCGGTCCGGGGGCCGGTCGCGCGCACCGGGTGGTGGTGGGCGGCCGCCCAGTCGAGGACTTCCTCCCGGTTGAACCGCATCTGCTCCTGCACCGAAAAATGGGGAAGG
>CAZKPI010000761.1:0-1791 GCA_964554555.1 uncultured bacterium | reverse complement strand
CCCTCGCGTTCAATCCAGCGCTGGACCTGCTCCTCGGTCACGTTGAGGAGCCGGGCGGCATCAGGCAGGGTGAGTTCCATGCGGCCTCGCACCGAAAAAAGTGCCCGATACTTACCACACCCGGCTCACTTTGCCAAGAGGATATTTTTCCACCGACCGCCGGCCCGGCCGCCGCCCCCCCGCACGCCATTGACAGGCGGCGGGCCCGACGGTAGCATGTCGGCATTCCACCGGGAGGGATCTTATGAGCCAGCATGAATTTTTGCGCGGGGTGTCCCTGTTTTCCGGGCTCACCGACGAAGAACTGAAGAACCTCGGCGGCAAGGCCGAAGCAGTGCAGTTCGTGCGTGATGCGTTCATCTGCAAGGAAGGCCAGGCGGCCGACTCGATGTTCGTCATCAAATCCGGTATCGTCCAGATCTTCTGCGACGACGGGAAGGGCGGCCGCAAGATCCTCACCCACCTGAAACTGGGCGAGTATTTCGGCGAAATGGCCCTGCTCACCGAGGAGCCGCGCACCGCCAGTGCGGTGGCCCTGGCCGAGACCGAGGTGCTCCGCATCCGGAAAGACGACTTCCATTCCCTCCTTCGCACCTCCCCCGGGGTTGCCCTGGCGATCATCAAGACCCTGTGCGAGCGGCTGGCCAAGGCCAACATCGGCACCGCCTCCGAGAAGAAGACCTACGTCTACGCCGTCATGGGTCCCGACACCGGATCCGGCAAGAGCCTGTTCGCCCGCAACCTCGCCTACGCCATCCAGCAGGTGCTGGGCCGCGATGTCCTGCTCTACGACCCCAACCTGCGCGACGACAAGGTGGCCCGCTTCCTGGGGGTGGCCAAGCACTCCCGCATCATCGACGAACTGGTCGACCGCGAACGGGTCACCGACCTCAAAAAATACGTCGAAAAAGCCCCCTGCGGCCTCCACACCATCGTCCCGCAGGAAAACGGGCTGACCGACCTGCGGCTGAAGGAGTTCCACACCTTCTCCATCATGAAGACCGTCATGGAAACCTACGATTTCGTCGTGGTGGACTCCAGCTCCATGTTCACCAAGGTCACCAAGGAAATCGTGCAGGGGGTCGACAAGATCGTCTACCTCATTTCCAGCAAGAACGTCTCCATCAATGGTCTCATCAAGCACTTCGAGGACACCCGCCGCACCTGGAAGGTCGATCCGGGCAAGGTCCTGTACGGGGTCAACCGCATGACTGACGACCCCGCCAAGGAAAGCAAGATCCTCGAGGAGGACAGGGCCTTCCTCAGGTTCGAACTCCCCTATGACAAGGCCCTGGCCGACAACCGCACCCCGGACACCCAGGTCCTCATCCAGCGCGACCCCAACCACCCGATCGCCAAGGCCATCACCGAGATCGCGCACACCATACTGTTCGACCAGATCCTTGGCCTCGCCCTGCCCACCTTCGACGCCGACCCCGGCAAAAAGGAACTGGCCCGGCGCTGGGCCGAGACCGGCCGCCAGGAACTGGGGGCCCTGCTCCGCCAGATCGAGCTCAAGACCCCGGTCACCCGCCAGGGACAGACGGTCCACCTCCTCGAAGGCCGGACCGCCAAATGGCTGCTCAACCAGCACGTCGTCGCCCTGGTCAATTTCGCCAACCGGTTCAAGCAGGAGTTCGGCCTCGACAAGGTGATCCTCACCATGAACGGCCAGGAAAGCGTGGTCTGATCCGCCCAGGACAAACCCTTTTTTTCCGTTTGGTCCAACCTTCTTCCGGCCGGCCTGGGCGCAAGCCCGGGCCGGCCGTGTCTCTGCAGGGGCCCGTGCTT
>CAZKPI010000760.1:0-2653 GCA_964554555.1 uncultured bacterium | reverse complement strand
GACCACCCTGGCCGAGGCGATGCTGTTCCACACGGGCGCCAACACCCGGATCGGGAAGGTCGACGACGGCACCTCCCTGATGAATTACGACCCCGAAGAAATCAAGCGGAAAGCGACGGTGGGCACCTCGCTGGCCGCCCTCGAGTGGAAGGATCACAAGATCAACCTGCTGGACACCCCGGGCTTCGACGATTTCCTGGGCGAGGTCTACAAGGTCCTGCTGGCCATGGACGTCGCCATCATGGTGATCAACGCCAGCGCCGGCGTCGAGGTGGGCACCGAGAAGAACTGGAAGGTGCTCAACACCCACAACGTCCCGCGCATCGTCTTCCTGAGCAAGCTCGACAAGGAGAACCTGAACGTCGCCAAGATCCTCGACGACCTGGCCGCCTTCGACAAGAAGATCGTCCCCCTGCAGATCCCGTGGGGAACGGCCGCCAACCTGAAGGGGATCATCGACCTGATCGAGATGAAGGCCTACGCCTACACCGACGACACCGGCAAGAAGGTTGAACAAAAGGACATCCCCGCCGACCTGAAGGACCTCGCCGAGAAACTGCATACCAGCATGGTCGAGTCGATCGTCGAGTGCGACGATGCCCTCATGGAAAAATTCTTCGGCGGCGAGACGATCAGCCAGCCCGAGCTGAAAGCCGCCCTCAAGAAAGGCCTGGCCGCCAACGCCATCAAGCCCCTGTTGTGCGGCATGTCCCTCCGGAACATGGGCACCGACCGTCTGCTCGACTTCCTGATCGACTGCGTCCCTTCGCCCCTCGAGCGCGCCCCGATCCCCGCCCACGAGCCCGGCAAGCCCGACGCCAAGGTGGCTCTCGAAGCCAGGGCTGATGGCCCCGCCGTCGCCTTCATCTTCAAGAAGATCAACGAACAGGCCGGCGACATGATCTTCCTGCGGGCCGTCAGCGGCAAGCTGTCGGCCGGCACCGACCTGTTCAACCCCGCCCGCGACCAGACCGAGCGCATCGGCAACTTCTTCACCCTGCGCGGCAAAAACCGGCTCGACCTCGACGCTCTGGTGGCCGGCGACATCGGCCTGCTGGTCAAGCCCAAGGTCTCCCTGCGCGGCGACACTCTGTGCGACAAGGCGAAGCCGGTGGTCATCCCGGTTCCTGAACTGCCCGCCCCCAAGCTGACCTACGCGGTGAACCCCCGCACCAAACAGGACCAGGAGAAGATGGGAACGGGCCTGAACATGCTGTGCGCCGACGACGGCGTGCTGAAATACGAGTTCGACCCCGAGCTCGGCCAGGGCCTGATCTCGGGTCTTGGCGACACCCACATCGACGTGGCCGTCTCCCGCCTGAAGGCCCGCTGGAACGTCGATGTCGACATTGCCAAACCCAGGATCCCCTACCGCGAGACGATCAAGGGCAAGTCCCGCGTCCAGGGCAAGCACAAGAAGCAGTCGGGCGGCCGCGGCCAGTACGGCGACGTCTGGCTGGCCTTCGAACCCCTGCCCGGCGGCGACTTCGAATTCGTCGATGCCATCGTCGGCGGCACGGTGCCCAAGAACTTCATCCCCGCCGTCGAAAAGGGATTGCAGGAAGCCCGCAAGCGGGGCGTCATCGCCGGGTTCCCGACCATCGGCTTCAAGGCCACCCTCGACTTCGGCTCATACCACGACGTCGACTCCTCGGAACTCGCGTTCAAACTGGCCGCCACCATCGCCTTCAAGAAGGGCATCGCCGAGGCCAAGCCGATCCTGCTCGAGCCCATCTACGAGGTCGCGGTCATGACCCCGGAATCCTACATGGGCACGGTCATCGGCGACCTCAACAGCCGCCGCGGCCGCATCCTGGGCATGGAGCCCACGGGCGACCAGCAGTTGGTCAAGGCCCACGTCCCCCTGGCCGAGATGTACAAGTATGCCACCGACCTCAAGTCGATGACCCAGTCCCGCGCCGACTTCGTCATGAAGTTCGACCACTACGAGGAAGTTCCGGCCAACGTCACCGAGAGCATCGTCAAGGAATACGGCCGCAAGGAGGCGGAGGAGGAGGAATAACCCCCCGCCCGCCCATCCGCACCCCGCCCCCTTCGGGCGGGGTGTTTGCTGTGGGGGCCGCCGCCGGACCTGCGGCCGCGCCGGGCAAGGAGAGCGCAGACCATGGAAGACCAGACCAACACCATCGCCGGGCAACTGCTCGGCTGTACCCTCGCCGCGGTCGACCCCGACGACCTCGCGGCCGGCTTCGCCAACGCCCCCCACCTGCTGGAGGCCACCCGCCGGGGCCTGGCCAACGGGTCGGACGAGATGGCCGCCTTCCGGGTCGCCGCCGCAGCCGCCTTCATCGCCGGCCACACGCGCCCCGACCGGCAGGAGCCCCTGCTGGCCGCCTTCACCGCCCAGGCCCGCGACCGCCTGCCCCGGGCCTGGCCCCTGCTGACCGACCAGCGCCTGGGGATCATTTTGGCCAAGGCCCGCATGAAAACCCGGCCGGACCTGCTGACCGCCGAGATCGCCGCGCTGGTGAAGCCCGGCGATGCCGCGTTCCGGGAAGACTGCGCCGCCGTCGGGCCGTTTTTGGCAGGCCACTGGACCGGCATCCTGGTCGCCGCCCAGTGGTACCAGCCGTGAGGCCGGCCGGGGCCGCGCCCGCGGGCGGGCCGGCCGGCACCACCCCGCGGCCGGCTT
>CAZKPI010000759.1:0-2657 GCA_964554555.1 uncultured bacterium | reverse complement strand
CCGAATCTGCAGGCGTCGGCCACGGCTCTCGACGTGACGCCCCACGTGGCCATGGCCACCGACTCGGTGACCGTCGACTACGTTGTCTTCACGGCCTGGGGCGGGTTCAAGCGGGTCTTCTGGACCGTCAGCCGGGCCTTTCCGCACCGGTGCCTTGGCGTCCGGGAAGAGGTTCTCCTGACCTACAAAAGCCCCATCCGCTTCTGAACAGGGTTTCCCCACTGGGCCGGGAGGTCCCGGCGGGTTCAGGCCGGTCCACCGGGCCCTGGGAAACGGGATGGCGGAGGGGAAAGGGAACGGCGCCCGGCCCTCGCCGCCGGCGGGATTTCCGGTGATCCGATGGGGTCCGGCCGGAGTCCCGGCGCGACAGGGCCGGGTTCCGGCGACAGGATGTCGGAAATGGCCCCGTGCCGCGGCGGATGGCGGCGCGAAACGGCCGTTCGGCGTTGCGCCGGAGATTCCCTCAGCGGACGGCTTGGATGGCGGCGGCGGGGATGGCGACGGGGATCTTGAACTCGAAGTACAGGTCGAGGCCGAACACCTCGCGCAGGGCGTCGTAGAGGAGGTTGCCCGCCTCGCCCCGGCCAAGCCGGGCGGCGAGCGCGGCCCAGGTGTCCCGGTCGGTGCGCCAGAGGCCGGTCAGGTGGCGGCGCAGGGCTTCCCGCGACAGGGCCTCGAAATCGGGCACCGTGAAATCGAGGCTGGCCAGCGTCCCCCGCAATCGCACCCAGTCGGGCAGGCGGCGCTGGAGCACCCTCAGCCAGCGCGACTCGTGCCGCTTGGCGGGGCCCAGGCGGGAGGTGATGACCTCCCAGCCTGCGGTGGCGACCCCGGCGAGTTCCTGCGGGAATTCGTGCCGGAAGTCGGCCAGGAAGTCGGCCGACAGGCCCGGGACGAGGGAATCGGCGAAGCGGGCCAGGTCGTAGGGATACATGACGTAGGCCGAGATCCAGCCGCGGTCACGGGCAAAGGCGGGATCGGGGGAGAACTTGTACTTCCCGTAGATCGATTCGCGGTGGGTGCCGAGAGATCCGTCGACCTGCAGGCCGACGAAGAAGAAGAGGTTGTCGTCGGAGCGCAGGAGGAACCGGTTGAAGGCGTAGGTGTTCAGGCCCCCCAGACCGGTCACCTCGCGGATGACCCGGGAACTCACCAGGGGCAGGTCGGGAACGTCGCGGACGACATGGGTGTTGTGGATGAAGACCAGCGACAGGCGGTCGAGCCACTCCTGCACCTCGGCGGGCACGGGCTCAGACATGGGCGGCAGGCGCTCCTCGAGGCGCCGCCGGTTGTCGGTGCTGAGCCGGGCCAGGGCGGCATAGCCGTCGCCGTCCAGCGCCAGGCCGCCGTCGTGGCGAACCCACAGCGAACGCCACAGCGAGGCCGACTGTCGCGGCCGCAGGCTGACCGGATCCTCAAACACGCGGAACTGCCGTTCCAGATACTCCCGGACGAGGACCCGACGCTGGTCAGGGGCCAGACCCAGCGGGTCGCGGACCCCGCGTCCGGCCACAAACTCCTGGAACGGCAACTGGCACAGCATGTCGACCCACAGGGCGCGCAGAGGCTCCCGGGGCCCTTTCCCGGTGTTGATGAGCAGGTAGTCCAGCAGAAGTTCGACGGAGGAGGAGAACCGCGGTTCATCCTCTTCGACGGCCGGGGAGGCCGCTCCGGCGCCGGTCCCCGCCAGGAGGCCGGCCGCCAACACCACCCACATGACCGCGGCCAGCGGCACGGCGAAGGCCGGCCGCCGGGGGCGGGAACTTCCGGGGGTTGCTGGGTGGAACATGGGGGGAACTCCTTTCGGACAGAACGGATTCGGGTGGATGAAGCAGGCACCGATGCCTGTTTCCAGCACCCAGCCTACAACACCGGACCCCAACCGGCAAGCCGGAGGCCCCCCCGGGAACAGAACCAGGCCTGCCCAACGCCGCTCCTCGGGGCTGACGGCGGGGAAGTTCCCTCACCCGCGCCGGCACAGCCCTTCTGACCGCGGCGGCCGGGCCGCTCAGAAGATCAGGCGTTTCGCCGCCTCGATGGCCTGTGCCATTTTCTGCCGGGCCGCCTCCGGGCCCGCGCCGAGCATGGGCTGGGCCTTGATGAAGGTGGGGTCGGGAATCCCGATGAACCCAAGCATGGTCCGCAGAGCGGGCTCCAAGTGATCCATGGCCCGGGCCGGGCCTTCGCTGTAGTCGCCGCCGTGAGAGGTGACGACGATGACCCGCTTCCCCTTCGCCAGTCCTTCGACCCCGTGCTCGGTGTACCGGAACAGGTGGCGCGGCTGGAGGATGACGTCGAAGTAATGCTTCAGCACGTAGGGCATTCCGAAGTTCCACATGGGGGAGCTGATCAGCACGACGTCGGCGGCCTTGAACCGCTCGATGTGGGCGAGGATCGGCTGCCAGGCGGGCATGGTCTCGTCGTCGAGCTCCTTGCCGCTGAGCAGGCGGTATTTCCCGTCGGTGGCCTTCAGGGTCATGGGGGGAAGGGACTCGGCGAACAGGTCGAGGGTGTCGACTTTGCCGTCGGGGTGCTGGGACTGGAATCGGGCGATCACCTCGCGGGCGATCTTCAGGGTGTTGGAAAGCTCGCCGCGGGGCGAGGCGATCAGGTGCAGAAGGGTTTTCATGGCAATCCTCCTAGGTGTTTTTCCTGCC
>CAZKPI010000758.1:0-2659 GCA_964554555.1 uncultured bacterium | reverse complement strand
CTGGGAACCGCCTTGCGACGCGTGCGCGGGGCAGACTTCCGGTTGGGCGGGGGAGGGGGGAGCCGTGACGCCAGACCTGGCGGCGGGGGGGCCGGGGCGGCCGCGGGCCGGCCGGAACTGCCGGCGTGCCAGGTCTGGGCGGTGGCCTTCCCCACCGGGAATCCGGCGGAGAGGGTGGAACCCTGCCGGCAGGCCCCCCTCCGCCAGGATTTCGCCGCCCTGATGACCGGCCTTCTGCAGGACATCGGCCGCCAGCAGGTGATCGAGGCGGGGGAGGGCAAGGCGGCGGCCGGCACCGCAAGAGGCGGGAAAGGCCGGGAAGGCGAGAGGCAGGCGGGGCCATTCGACGCCGCCCGCTTGCGGAGGCTCGAGGCCGGCTTCGGTGAGGGGCTGTCCGCCGACCTGTTCTCCGGCAGTCACCGCGGGACCGGCTTCCCCGTGCTGTTCCGCGGCGTGCCCTACATCATGGTCTGGGACCTCATCTTCCACCGGGAGAGGATGGTCGGGGCCTTCCTGGTGATGCTGTCCCTGCCCGACGACGCCGGCCTCACCGCTCTGCAGTTGACCCTGCGGCACTGGCCGAAATCCGGCTTCCGGCCGGCGTTCCTGCCCATGCCGACCGAGCGGCGGGGCATCCGGCCGCCGCCCCTGCTCCACTCCGACCTGGTCGGAACCCCCGTCCGGGACGACATCGAGCGCCTCCGGCGCCAGATGCGGATCTGGCAGCCGGCCGCCTCCCGGTTCGAGGACACCCGGGTGGGCCTGCTGGCCCCGTTCACCGGACGGCTGGTCCGGCTCCGGGCCGAGGGGGGGTGGTGGGGGATGGTCACCCCCCTCGACCCGCTCACGGGCCACCTGGGACTGCTGGTCGGGCGCTTTCCCCCCCTGCCGCCCTCCACCCTGGATCTGGGCCGCCGGGCGGCCGGGCTGGCCTGGATCGTCGTCTGGCTCATGGTCGCCATCCGGGCCGGCCTGGTCGGGGCGCCCCCGGCCGGCGTCCGGCGCCAGGCCGCCTGGTGGCTGATGGGCGTCACCGCCATGCCCGTGGTGCTGGGGATCGTGGTCGGGGTCCAGCTGAACGGCGACCTGCATTCCAACCGCCTCGAACAGCTCGAACGCGACCTGGAGCGGGCGATGGACGGCCTGGAGACCGGCGCCAACCGGCTCAACGACCGCATCGTCCAGCAGTGCAAGGAGCGGTTGGAGGCGCGGGAGTGGCGGGCGGCCCTGCGGCAGGCTATCGCGGCGCCCGCCGCCCGGGAGGGGTTCCTGCGCGACCTGGCCGCCGGCTTCCGGCGTCACGGCCTGCCCATCTCGGGGATCCGGGTGATGGGGCGGAACGGCGAGGTGATGGAATCCTTCTCGCCCTGGCTGGAGCAGTTTTCCCTCCGCCACCTGCGGGACGGCCTGCAGGAAGCCTGGGAACAGTTTCTCGCCGGCCCGGGACCGGCGAGGGGGCGGCAGAGGCCGCTCAACGAACTGGCAAGATGGCAGCAGTCGGTCTTTGCCGTCAAAGCGGCCGAGGAACAGCCGCTCGCCTGGCAGTCCGGCCGCCGCAAGTTCTTCCTCTGGCGGATGGTTTTGCGGGAGCAGGGGCGGCCGTTCTGCCAGGTGGCCGTGATCTGGAGCCACGAGAGACTGTACCGGGCCTACCTCGAGCGGGCGGTGCAGGAGCCGGGCTTGTTCTCCGGCCGGACCGACCTCTCGCTGTCGGTCTTTCTCCTGCAGGGGGACGACCTCGAGGAGGTGGGAGCCTCGGCCAACGTGCTGGCCGGGCGCGAGGACCTGCGGCGGCTGGCGCGGGCGGCGGGGCGGGCAAGGATACGCCGGATCACGGCGGACGATCTGACGGTGGGTTTCCCCAGTGAGCGACTGCCCGGGTATGTCTTCCTGGGGCAGGCTTCTCTGGCGCCCCTGCGGGCGGAACTGCGGCGGGAATGGCTCGCCATCGGCGTGGTCACCATCGGACTGTTTGCCCTCGTGCTCGCGGCGGCCCGACTGCTGGGGTTCCGGCTGGCGGCGCCGGTGGGGCACATGGCGGCGGAACTGCGGCGGGTGGCCAATGGCGACTACACGGTCCGGGTCAGCGACGACCGGCGCGACGAACTGGGGCAGGCCGGCCGGGTGCTGGACCGCATGACCGGCTGGCTGGCGGAGCGGCAGGAGATGAGCCGCTTCGTTTCCTCCCAGGTGCTGGACGTGGTCGCCGCCGGGGACTACCGGGGGGCCATGGCCGGCACCCAGCGCGAGGTGGCGATCCTGGTGTCGGACATCCGGTCGTTCACGACCCTTTCCGAGGAGCATCCCGCCCAGGACATCTTCGCCCTGGTGAACGGGCACATGGAGGCCATGGCCCGCGCCATCCAGGCGGAGGGGGGGATGATCGACCGGTTCGTCGGCGACGCCGTGCAGGCGGTTTTCTACGGGGACGGACCGGGAGCGGCGGGGGCGGGCGGGCCGGCCGATCGCGCGATCCGGGCGGCCCGGGCGATGCGGCGGGCCCACCTCGCCAGGATCGAGGCCCGCCGGCGGGAAGGGGTGTTCGCCTACGAGATCGGCATCGGCATCGAGCAGGGGACGGTGGTGGCCGGCGTCATGGGCGACGGGCAGGCCCGGCTGGACTTCACGGTGCTGGGAGAGCCGGTGCAGGCCGCCGCCG
>CAZKPI010000757.1:2413-2665 GCA_964554555.1 uncultured bacterium | reverse complement strand
ACCCGCCGGCGTCCTCCGGCGCCCGGGTGGGATGACCGCGGGGCCGGGCCATCAGGGGCGGGCGGCGGCCCCGGCAGATCGCTCCCGGGCGAGGAGAGCGGGCCGCCGGCCATGAACCGCACCACCCGTTGGCTCGCCTTTTCCCTGGTCTTCGGACTCCTGCCCCTGGCCCTCCTCGAGTTCGGCCTGGAGCGCAGTTGGCAGAGACAGGAGGCGGCACAGGCCGCCCAGGCGGGACGGAGGGCACAGAAA
>CAZKPI010000757.1:0-2403 GCA_964554555.1 uncultured bacterium | reverse complement strand
CCTCGAGCGCTTCCTGCTGTTGACCCGCGACCAGACGTTCTTCCAGGCACTGCTGGAACGGACGGCCCGCCGGGCGGCAGAGGCGCCCACCCCCGCCGGCGCGGCCCGCTATCTGGCCCGATGGCGCCGCCGCCATCCCGGTCTGTTCGACTTCTACGTGACCGACGCGGCCGGGAACCTTCTGCCCCGGCTGTCTTCGCCGGTGCCGTCACGATTCGTGATCAAGCGCCTGGTCGAGGAATTGTCGAACTGGGGGGACGTCAACCTGCCCCCGGGTCACCGGAAGGCCCTGGAATCGTTCCTGGGTGAGGCCGCCCGGCTGGACCGGCTGAAAAACGACGTGCGGGCCGGGCGCCTGTCGGAGACGGGGATCGGGGGACGCCGCACCTGGTTCCAGCTGTCGGCGGCGTTCGACGGCATGCTTGAGGGCCTCGACGAGCTGTCGGTGGCCCGCACCATCCAGGAGAACCTCCTGCCGGCGGCCCCCCTGCAGGCAGGCCCCTGGCGGGTGGCCGGCCGCAGTCAGGCGGCCACCGAACTGGGGGGCGATTACTTCGACTTCTTCGCGCTGGCGGACGGCCGGCTGGTGGTCCTGCTGGGCGACGTGGCGGGCCACGGAGCCCCCGCCTCTTTGCTGATGGCCATGGCCAAGGCGGCCGTGGCCCTGGAGACCGGCCGGGACCCCGCCCCCCTCCGGGTGATGGACGCCCTCAACGGCCTGCTTTTCCGGCACGCGCGCCGGCGCCTGACCACCTTCTTCTTCTCGCTGATCGACCCCCGCGACGGTACCGTCCGGTATCTCAATGCCGGACACTGCCCGCCACTGCTGGTTCGGACATCCGGGGAACGGCAGGAGCTGGGGCATGGGGCTTTCCCCCTCGGGGCCCGCCGGACCCTGGCGCACACCGAGGAGCAGGCGGTGATCGGGCCCGGCGACCGGCTGTTTTTGTTCACTGACGGGCTGGCCGAGTTCCACGATGCGACCGGACAGCCGTTCGGCTACCAGCGCCTGCACGACCTCCTGTCAGCGCGGCCGTGGAACGACCCGGCCCCGGTACTGGCGGCCCTGGCCGCGCACCGGGCCAGCCAGGCGCAGGAGGACGACATGACACTATTGATCGTGGTTCGGGAGGGGGAAGAAGGGGCAGTCCAGGCCTGACAGGGGTTTCCCGGGGCGACGGGAACCGCCCGCCGCCCTCATCCGCCCTCATCCGCCCTCATCCGCGTCGAGCGGCGGATCTGCCGCGAACCGGCTTCCCTCCGTCTCCCCGCCAACCAGGCAGGCCGGGAGACGGGAGGAGGGACGGCGAACCACCCGGCGGATCAGCCGCCGGCGGCGGCCGCCTTCCCCATCACCACCTGGGTTTCGATCTGGGCGAGGATCTTGCCGATGATCTCGTCGGGGGCCACGCCCTCGGCCTCACCCTCGAAGTTCATGATCAGCCGGTGCCGCAGGGCGGGGCGGGCCACGGCTTTGATCTCCTCGAAGGAGACGTGGTTCTGCCCCTTGAGAAAGGCAAGCGCCTTGGCGGCCAGGGCAACCGACTGCAACCCGCGCGGCGAACTGCCGTAAGCCACGTAGCGCTTGACCGGCGGCGGAGCGTTCTGGGCTTTGGGCTGGGTGGCCAGGATGAGAGTGGCGATCGCCTCGCGCAGGTGCTTGGCGATGGGCACGTCGCGCACCAGTTTCTGGGCGGCCACGATCTCCTCGCCGGTCAGCACGGGCTCGGGGCGGACGTTTTCGTTGCCGGTGGTCCGGTCGAGGATGCCTTCGAGCATTTCGCGCGAGGGCAGGTCGACCAGCACCTTGAACATGAAACGGTCGACCTGCGCCTCGGGAAGCGGGTAGGTGCCTTCCATCTCGATCGGGTTCTGGGTGGCCAGGACAAAAAAGGGCGGGGTCAGAGCGTAGGTTTCCCCGCAGGAGGTGACGGTGCCTTCGGCCATCGCCTCGAGCAGAGCCGACTGGGTCTTGGCGGTGGCGCGGTTGATCTCGTCGGCCAGGATCAGGTTGGCGAACAGGGGGCCGGGTTCAAAGGCGAAGGCGCGGCGGCCGCTCTCGTCCTCGCGGATCAGCTTGGTGCCGATGATGTCGGCGGGCATCAGGTCGGGGGTGAACTGGATGCGCCGGAACCTCTGCTGGAGCACTTCGGCGATGGTCCGCACCAGCAGGGTCTTACCGAGGCCGGGAACCCCCTCCAGCAGGGCGTGGCCGCCGGCGAACAGGGTGATCAGCACCTGCTCGACCACCTCGTGGTTGCCGACGATGACTTTGCCGATCTCGCGGCGCAGGCGCTCGAGGGAGACCCGTGCCACGGGGGGGCGCGGGCCGGCGGGGGGGTCATGCCGCGCCGCCGGCCGGGGTGACAGCGGGGAAGGAGGGGCGGCCGGGGCCTCGCCGGA